>CALLVB010000093.1 GCA_938010795.1 Minisyncoccota bacterium | reverse complement strand
GAAAAAAGCCGCTTAAGCGGCTTTTTTCTTTGTCTTCTTGTGAACTTATAGGCTCAGCAATTCTTTAATCTTATCTTGATTAAATCCAACGATAACTTCTTCTCCAATAATAGTTACTGGAACTCCCATTTGTCCTGATTTCTCTACGATGTAATTTCGCTTCTCTTCATCCTCTGCAACATTAATTTCTGTAAACTCTACTTCATTTTCTTTAAGAAAATCCTTAAGGAGATTACAGTACATACATGTTGGTGTTGAATATACTTCTACTGTCATATTTTGTTAGTTACTTAATTAATGTTTCTATTATATCAGATTGATATGTAAAGTTTACTTTACATTATCCACAGGTCTATTTTTCCTCTGAGTTTTCTCCTTCCTCTTCATTCACGACTTCTGCGTCTTCTACATCAGATTTTGCATTCTCTGAGTTTTCTCCTTCAGCAGATTCGTCTTTCATGTGTTCTGCGATTTTTTGCACCTCTGTTGAAAGTTCTTCTGTTGCCTTTTTAATTGCTTCTAGGTCTTCCCCGTCTTTAACTGTCTTCAGAGCATCTACTTTCTCGTTGATTCCCTTAACCACATCTTCTGGTGCTTTGTCTCCTGCGTCTTTAAGTGCCTTCTCTGTCATAAAGATTACCTGATCGGCCATATTTCTTGTATCAACAAGTTCTTTCTTTGCCTTGTCTGCATCTGCATTAGCTTCTGCCTCTGCTTTCATCTTTTCAATCTCTTCATCTGAAAGACCTGATGAACCTTCAATCTTAATTGAATTTTCTTTCCCTGATGTTTTATCTTTTGCTTTTACGTTCAAAATTCCGTTTGCGTCAATATCAAATGTTACTTCAATTTGAGGTACACCTCGTGGTGCTGGTGGAATCCCATCTAGAATGAATTGTCCGAGTGACTTATTATCAGAAGCCATTGGTCGCTCTCCTTGTACTACATGAATCTCTGTTGATGTTTGATTATCTGCTGCAGTTGAAAATACTTGTGACTTAGATGCAGGGATTGTCGTGTTCTTCTCAATCAGGTGAGTCGCAACTCCTCCCATAGTTTCGATACCAAGTGATAATGGAATCACATCTAGCAACAACACATCCTTAACATCTCCCTGTAGAATCCCTGCTTGAATAGCTGCTCCTTGAGCTACTACTTCATCTGGGTTAATAGATTGGTTTGGATCTTTATTAAACAGCGCCTTTACTTCATCAACAATCTTAGGCATTCGCGTTTGTCCTCCCACCATGATGATTTCATCAATATCAGAAATTTCGAATGGTGAATCAGCAACTACATCTTTAGTAATCTGTAACGCCCTAGAAATATATTCGTCTGCTAACTCTTCAAGTTGAGCTCGTGTCATTTTAAGCAGTAAGTGCTTTGGTCCATCTTCTCCAGACGTGATGAACGGAATGTTAATCTCTGTCTCAGATGCTGATGAGAGCTCTAATTTTGCCTTCTCAGCAGCTTCATCTAGTCTTCCTAGTGCATTTGGGTCTTTTGTAAGATCAACACCCTGCTCCTTCTTAAATTCGTCTGCAATCCAATTAATAATTTTATAATCAATATCTCGTCCACCCATTGAGTGATCACCTCCTGTGGATTTAACCTCCACTACGTTGTCTCCCACCTCCAATACAGAAACATCAAATGTTCCTCCACCAAAGTCAAACACCACGATCTGTTGATCAGCTTTTTTATCAAATCCATATGCAAGCGCTGCTGCTGTTGGTTCGTTAATGATTCGTTTTACTTCAAGTCCCGCAATCTTA
This sequence comes from Minisyncoccota bacterium, assembly GCA_938010795.1. Classification (GTDB taxonomy): domain Bacteria; phylum Patescibacteriota; class Minisyncoccia; order Phycocordibacterales; genus JAHDEI01. Next base: position 7,273 of record CALLVB010000093.1, on the reverse strand, counting down.
CCTGCATCTTTAGTAGCCTGCCTCTGCGCGTCGTTAAAGTATGCTGGAACAGTGATCACTGCTTCTGTTACTTCCCCTCCTAGTTTTGCTTCTGCGTCAGCTTTTAGTTTTTGTAAAATAAATGCAGATACTTCTTCTGGACGGTGCCAGTTTTCTCCCATCTTAATTTCTACTCCGCCGTTTTCGGACTTCCTGACTTCATATGGTACTGACTTGATTGTTTCTTGTACTTCCTTCTCATCAAAGTTGTGTCCAATAAATCGCTTGATAGCAACAATGGTATTGAGCGGGTTTACAACAGCCTGCCTCTTGGCAAGGAGCCCTGTTACTCGTTCACCGGTTTTTGACTCTGCAACAATAGAAGGGGTTGTTCGATTCCCTTCTGCATTTTCTAAAATTTTTGGCTCCCCACCTTCAATCACTGAGATTGCTGAGTTAGTGGTTCCCAAGTCGATTCCTATAATTTTTGACATAATTCTCTTTCTTAAATTAGTGTGTGTATTTATTAATTAATTTCTCTCCCTAAATCCTCCCAAGGGCTACTGCCCGCAAGTACGATGACATATTTTTAAATCCAAGTGCCAACGCTCGCTTTTCCATCATTTGCTTCTCTGTAGGGGTTACCCTGAATCTGATTACCTCAGATTGTGCTTCGACCTCCTGTTTCGCTTGCATGATAGCTTTTGCTAGCTCTGCTAAGACAATTGGTACCTGCTCATTTGGAAACTGTGCTCTGATACCTGCACCTTCGCAGATAATAGTTGTAGTCTCTTGTGCAGGCTGAAGTGAATATGCATAACGCTTATTCCCTACGAGAATGTAATGTGTGATTTTTGTAGCCATAATATATACACATAAAAATACTTGTTATTACTGTACTTTTATATGTAGCTACATTTTACAGTTTTGTACCACAATTGCAAGATGTTGAAAAATTGACAGGATTCGTTTACGTGCAATAATATCACGAGCAATTAATTCACAAGATCTATGAAAGGATCAAGAATATGTTCTTAACACTTATATATCACACACCTTTTCCCCTCCTCTTATTAGCATCCGTTCTTGGGACTCTTATTGGTGGCGGAATTTTAATCTTTGGAATCATTATGTTTTTCGGCACTGCTCTGGAAAAATCTGACAAGAAAAGACACCAAGCAATGTTGCGAAACTTTAAACCTCAATCCGAGGGATAACATATAACCAGGAGTAACATATGTTTACTGTCTCTGTTGCCGTTCAATGGGAAATACCTCTATTGATTATTACACTTACTCTATTGCTCTTGTCTGGATTAGTAAAAGCGATAGCATGTCAGCTCAATTCTTCTGAGGAATGGGTGGATATCATAAATCAAGTTGGTGCAAACACGCATCAACAAAACATCGACGCAACAAATAAAGCATCATTATATCTTTTTATCGGATCCTGCTTCTTTGCGTTCTGCACTGCTGTAGTTACGATGAGTACATAATAAAGACCCCGCTTATGCGGGGTTTTCATATGAGTGATAATAAAAAAGCCCCGTAAGGGACTCATTCGATCTTTAATTCTGCTCCAAAGATATTTGTAATTAAATCTTCTACGTAATTACAGTGATCTAGTAGATGCTCTCTATCGTGCACATACTTAACCACAATGCTATTTTTATAAAATACGACCTCTCTTGCATTACTCTTTATGCAAATAATAAATTCTCTAAGCTTATCTTCATAATTTTGAGTTACTGCTCGGATAGGTTGTAAATATGGAGGTGCAATGAATGCAACGGGGGCTTGTAAGATATCATGTGGAAAGATAAATTGAGATTCATCGTTCTTGTGGTCACGTTGAATAATAATCATGTATTAGTCCTCTCTTTCTAAAAATAAGTATATCAAAACTTATTGCGCTATCTTATCTCTGCAATTCCCACAAGCGAAGAAAATGCTCGACACCAAATCAGAACATATCTGTAGTCCGATGGATTAATATTTTGAGGTGCTCTAAAATTGTGGTCTCCGCTATTACCTCTCAGTGCGCCAAGGTCCACTCTTCCGCTCCCATCTCGTGAATTTGATACATAAATTCTTCCATCTGGGACTCGTGAGGAATTTAAGTTCACCAAAGAGGCATTTTGCCCTGATACAAATACTGATCCTGAGGCATTATATGAACCTGATCCAGAAAAACTTCCTTGTAGTAATTCTGGCTTTACTACTGGTGCCGGATTATTAACAACAGGCTGAGCTACTGTTTCTATAGCAGTCTCCCGAACTTGATTTTCTATCTTTGGTTCTATGCTAGGAGCTATACGCGTACCTCCCTCTATATTTGCATTTGGTCTATCCGCTATATCAACTATTTCTTGAGTTTCTGCAGTGGTTGGACTCGTTGATAATGACTGCATCAATACTAGTACTAAAATACCAGCACATAGAATAATAAAAATTATAATTGTTTGCTTCATAATATGTAAAGTCTACCTTACATATTAGATAAATACAAATTACTCTCCTACTTGGACTCGTGCTGGACGAATAATCCGATCCCCCATTTTATATCCCTTTTGGATTACTTTGAGAACTTTGTTCTTGTGTTCTTCTTCCCCTTTAATCATTTCTGATGGTTCATACGCAGCGGTATCAAACTCGTCTCCTACTGCACCATATACCACCACCCCATTATTCTCTAGTGTCTCAATGAATTGTTTGTAAATATATTCAACTCCGATTCTCCATGTTTCTGGAACCTGACTCCATGCATCTTCGTCTTTAAATGCTGCATCAAAATTATCCATCATGGGAATAAGCTCTTCAACAAGTGACTGTTTACCCCAGGTGGTAAACATCTTCTTCTCTTCTGCGTGAACTTTCTTGAGATTAACCATCTCTGCTCGCGCTCTTTGCCATCCATCAAGATACTCTTGTTTCTCATCCATGAGCTTTTGCATTTTATTTTTATCTTTCTTAGACTTTCCCCCAAGAGTCATCTCTTGGTTTTCTTCTTCAATTACAATATCTTCTGCAAGATCTGCTGTCTCTTCAATAATAGATTCTTCGTGTGTATTCTTGTCTACTTTCATATTCGCTATTATAACGGATAGAAATTTAAAACTGAATACTCACGTCCACATATCTCGTATCTTTTTGGCAGTGTATCTGCTATCGTAAACAATAGATTAGTAGTTAATTTACATTATTTATATGGATTACACACAAGTATTTGCGGGCTCATTTGTTGACATGTGGTCACGCGTACTAGAATACGTTCCAGAGATCACACTAGCGTTTCTTGTGTTCGTGTTAGGGCTCATCCTTGCCCCAGTGGTGGGTGGACTTATGCATAAAACATTACGATTCGCACGAATTGATACGTTTGCTGAAAACTCTGGTATATCCTCTGCACTTGCTGGGATTGGAATGGACTTCTCTTTTGCAAAAGTAATTGGTGAAATAACTAAGTACATTGTATTTATTATTTTTCTTACTATTGTGGTTGAGATTCTTGGACTCACCCAAATTACCAAACTTATTGATGATTTGATTCGATATATTCCCCAGGTAATTGTTGCGGTAGCACTCTTTGGTGCTGGACTGACATTTGGTGACTTCTTTAAAAGAACAACTATGAAAATGTCTATGGCAACTTCGCTATCTGATCAAGATGGAGCATTACTCGGGATGATCGGTAAATTTGCCATCGTGACCTTTGCAGGTATGGCAGCACTTGTGCAGTTGGGAATTGCCCAAGTATTAGTACAAATCCTTTTTGCAGGAATTGTGGCAGGATGTGCACTTGCAATGGGACTTGGTTCCAAAAAGCGAGTAGAAAAAATGTGGGAGGAACTTTCTGAAAAGAAAGATAATTAAAATAAACAAAACAAAGCGACCGTACGGTCGCTTTGTTTTTTATCTAATTCTCAATAAATTTTGTATCAAGAAGTTTTAGTTTAATTCTTTGGAATGTCTGCGCTTTGGTTGCACTATCAGGATCAAGACATAATGTCATGTCAAATAATGTTCCTTCGTTGGCAAAGGTAAAGTCAACACGAGCATTCTGTCCATCAGAAACAAGCTCTGTGAACCCTGCCTGCACACCATTATTAAGATCTCCCGTACACCAGTCTGACCACGTACCAGCACTTTGGGGCTCAGTCCGTACATAAATTGGTACGTTAGGTGCACGCAGTGTAAAAGTTCTCCCCTCACAGGCAACCCAGAGTCTGTTATTAATGGAACACTCAAAGTCAGATGCTGTCACTGCCCCATCATATTCACACGATGAATCAGATGCAGTCGCAGTAGAATCAAAATTGAGAGCACGACCATCTGTACATCCATATACATGATATTCACATGTTCCGTCATCATTTTGCGCTGTTGGGATGTAATTTCGTGCTGTTGGATCAGTACACCCATTGAGAATATTTGGTGGGAATACACATGATCCGTCATTATTAGTTGCGTTTGGATTATAGTTTGTTGCTAAAGAATTAGTACAACCATCAACATCTACAACCCCATACGTACATGGCAGTGGTGAACCTGTGTTATTAGCCATAGGATCTGGACAGTTGGTGACTCCAGGAAGATACGTACATGGGAGAGAGCCTCCTGTGTTTACAGCAGAAGTATCCGTACATGTTCCTGAGGTAATACCTGCACCAACAGTAAACTGTCTCACAAACTGACAATCAAACTGATTATCAAATTTAGTTTGCTGATCAAAGTTTGAAAAGTCAAAGAAGTTTCCACACGCCTCGGGTAACGTAAACGTTACTTGATGAGTCCCCTCGGAAAGATTACCCATGTTTACAAAACGAGAGCTTGTTCGTGATGCTGCACTTAAGACTGTTTGAACTGGCCCATTATCAACCTGCATAGTCACAGAAACCCCGGCCGGCTTTTCTCCTGTAGTAGTGTCAATGAATGAAATCTCGATATCTTTTGATTCTTCATTTGTATACACCGCCTTAATATCAGATACAAACCGATAGTTTGTCTTATCTACTGAATACGAAGTAGTCCTAAACGCTTGGATGGAACCTATAACTCCAACTAATAACACCATAGACAGTAGTGTTATTAGTATCTTGGTGCTCTTTTTTTGTTGTAATAGCGTAGTAATCATATAGCTTGTTTATCGTAAGTTTGTGTTTCTCCCATCATCGTTTCCTCCGCCGCCTCCTCCGCCGCCGTTTCCTCCTCCTCCGCCACTAGAACGTGGCGAGTCAGAACAAGTAACATATCCGTGGTGTCCGTTAAATGTCTGATTGATAGTTACACCTGTAGCTCTAAAATTTTGACCAGCTGTACCATATACCAATCTGTTATTCCCTGGTGACTTAAATTCCCGGAATCCTTGCCTATTACGTTCTGCATGACCGATAAGATACTGGTACCCTTTAATCTCACATAGTTGTTGTAGTGTCGTTGCATCAGAGGCAAGTCCATCATGACCAATACCAGTTGAGCCAGAACCGTATCTAATACCTGGGTGGTTCATAAATGCTCTACTAGTACGTGTTCGTTCGAAACTTAATGGACCTGGGCATTGGTTATTTGCATCTCGCGGTGTTTCTGTTCCACCTCCAAATATATCTGGATTCCAACAATAGTATTGAGTACTAGAGACAATGAAGTCTTCTTGTCTGAAGGTGACTGGATCTTGTCTAGAGACTTCACATGTTACCGCTTCGTAAGATCCTGAAAGTGTCCCATCTCCACAGGTTCGCTGTTCTGATACACATGATGATCCGTAAGGCACTGCTTCTGATTCATATGCAGTCACTGCCTGACCATTCTGTAGTTCTACTCCATCAAATACACATGTTGATGCTGGTGCCACAGAGCACGCTTCTGCTTCGTATGATCCTGAAAGTACTCCATTGGTACATGAACGAGTTTCTGACTGACATGTAGATCCAAATGGTACTGTAGCAGCCTGATATGCGGTTACCTCACCTCCATTAGCTACAGATGATGTTCCAAATGCACATGCAGACGGCTGTGTTACAGAACAACTAGCTGCCTGATTTGTCCCTGAGAGTACTCCGTTAGTACACGTTCGTCTTTCTGATGTACATGATGAGCCATATGGTACAGAGTAGGCACCGTATGCGGTAACTGAATCTCCATGAGCAACAGTATTTCCATCAAACGTACAAGAATCTGCACCTGCAACTGTACAATTCGGCTGTTGATACGTTCCTGAAAGTACTCCGTTAGAACATGTCCGTTGTTGTGATTCACACGTAGAACCAAACGGCACACCTCCTACTCTGTATGCTGTTACCGCATCACCATCAGCAATAGTGTTGCCATTAAATGTACAAGAGTCTGGTTGATCAATTTGAGCACAGGTCCATCCTCCGTTAGCCCATCCTAAAAAACTCTCAGATCCATTACAATTACTTGGTTTCGGAGCCTTGTTGTCATATAAGAAATCTAAGTTTCCCTTAAGTTGCTCTGAAGAAACCGTACTCCCGGCAGAAATCCATGAAGTTCCATTCCATGAGCTCTGTGCAACTCCTATAGTAGCCACTCCAAGTAGCGCCACAACTATTCCAATGAATATACTTTTTTTCATAATTACGTGTAAATTAAACTTACGTTAAAAATAACAAATCAAGGAAGTAAAGTAAAACAACTGTGTGCACAGTTGTTTTACTTTACTTCTATATTTTAGAACGCGAGTCCACTATGACAAGTGAGATTTCGTCCATAATTTCCTCCAACTACGGCCGTTTGACAACTACACCTAAGATCTTCTCGTATTTCTGCAGCAACTGGACCAAACGGCAACACTTCTATTATGACCCCGTGATCAGGACAGTCATTGGCTGGGAATGCTGGTGTAACTACACACGAAGTGTTAGTGAATGATCCTGAGAGTGTTCCATCAGCACATGTTCTATTTTCTGAAATACATGCAGCAGGTGACTGAACTGAATCTGATTGATATGCAGTAACGCTTGCATTATGAGCAACGGTGTTCCCAGCAAATGTACATGTCGCAGCAGGTTCTACTGTACATGAGCTATTCGTGAATGATCCTGAGAGTGTTCCATCGTTACACGTACGTGTCTGCTGATTACATGTTTCTCCAAATCCAACTGAGGCTGTTTGGTAGGCAACGGCTACTTGACCATGTGCAATAGAACCTCCAGCAAAAGAGCATGAACTTGCGGTACCTACTGTACATGAGCTATTCGTGAATGATCCTGAGAGTGTTCCATCGTTACACGTACGTGTCTGCTGATTACATGTTTCTCCAAATCCAACTGAGGCTG
>CALLVB010000092.1 GCA_938010795.1 Minisyncoccota bacterium | reverse complement strand
GTCTGCTGATTACATGTTTCTCCAAATCCAACTGAGGCTGTTTGGTAGGCGCTAATAGATTGACCATCATCTACTGTATTACCATTAAATGTACAGTCACTCCTTGGATCTACTGGATTCGTTGGATCTGCCGGATCAGTAGGAGTAAATGCCCCTTCTTGACATACCCACTCACCATTAAGCCATGTAAGTCTCTCTTCTACCCCAGTACAATCTGCTGGTTTATGTACCTTGTTCTCTTGAAGATAATCTAGACTTGCCTTAAGTTCAGCAGAAGGAATAAGAGATCCTGATGTAATCCAGTCAGTTCCAACCCATCCGTTATTTTGAGCAGTTGCTAGTCCTCCAACAGCCAAGATTCCAATAGCGATCAGTGCAAAAATGATTTTCTTCATAATATATATAGTTAGTAAGGTTACTGTAAAAATAACAAATCACGCACGCAAAGTAAAACATCCCTGTGCACAGGGATGTTCTTATAAACCTGTCTCTTGTAATGATTCAAGTAATTTCTTTTGTTGTTTCGAAAGCTTAGTTGGAACCGAAATGATAAGTTCAACATATAAATCTCCTCTCCTGTTATCTGTGATTACCACCCCTTCTTCCTTTACCCGCAGTTGTTTACCTGTTGTTGTTCCAGAAGGAATCTTAATAGTTACTTCTCCATCAACGGTAGGTATGGTTTTTTTTGCACCTAACGCTGCTTCAGACATTGTTATCTCCGCTATTGTGTGAATATCTTTACCTGATTTTTGAAAATTCTTTTGTGGAGTCACTCTGACTTGGATATACAAATCTCCTGACTGTGAACCAGCTAAAGCCTCTCCCCTTCCTGACATCCGTAATTGTTGTCCATCTTCAATTCCTGCAGGAATCTTTACACCAACTTTTTCTTTAGACCTAACGGTCCCTGCCCCTTTACAAGAATGACAATTCTCTTCTGGTAATTGCCCTCGTCCCGCACATGTTGTACAGGTAGTTTGTGTCTGCACATTACCCATGATGGTTCGTTGCACGCGAGAGACGCGACCGTTACCGTTACACTCGTGACACGCTTTTGTCTTCTTTTTGTGTGCGCCTGTCTCCTCACACTCTTCACAAATATTATCTTTCACCAATTCAAATTCTTTTTCTACACCAAAGACAGACTCTTTGAAGCTAATAGTTGTCTCTACTGAAATATCATTACCTCGCCGTTGTCTGCGACCACCACCGCCGAATCCTCCAAATTGATTAAAAATATCACCTAAATCAAATTCAAATCCACCTGCACCTTGTTGAAAGCCTGAAAAATCAAATCCACCACCGAATCCTCCTGCACCTTGTTGTGCTCCAGCTTTTCCAAACGTGTCATACTGTTGTCTTTTTTGTTTATCAGACAATACAGAATATGCCTCATTAACGGATTTAAATTTCTCTTCATCCCCTGTTGGTTTATCTGGGTGATACTCTTGAGCTTTTTTTCTAAATGCTTTTTTAAGTTCAGCATCAGAGGCTGTTTTATCAACTCCTAATAATTCGTAATAGTTGTCTGACATAATGAGTGGTATTGTAATTTTTTTTTGCTATTATATCAACACTATGGCTCACAAAAAATTTATTTACAAACCAAGTGTAGTAGATCAACTCATTATGTTTATTATTCTCATTGCATGTGCGGCATTTGCGGGTCTTATATACCTCGACTATTCAAACAAACTCCCAACTGACAATGGAACGAATAACTCATCAGCAGAAGTACAACAACTACAACAAGCAGAAAGAGAGCTCCGAGCAGAATTAGAACGGATTCGTAATGAAGGAGCATCAGACGAATAATAAAAGAAAAAGAGGTATGTACCTCTTTTTTATATTGATGAATCTTTGTGATGACCATAACTAGGTGTTTCCACACTATTATTTTCAACGACAATATTTCCAAACAACTCATCTTGAGCAAGATCAACAAATCCTTGCTTATATAACTCTAATACTGCCAAGAACGAAACTGCGGTTGCCTTCTTGTCATCCCCAACAATCAACTCTTTAAAATTTGCACGTACGAATCTCTTAATTCGAGTTGAGATATTTTCTAATACCTCCTTAAGACTCATTTGTCGCTGCACGTGTTTCTCTGGAATAACATGCTCTTGCGGGGTGTTTGCAAGTGCTTCTAAAATTGCATGGTGCATCCCCTGAGTAGTCATGTGCTCATCTGGAGTAAATACAATTTCTTTTTTAGGAAGCCTGAATATTCGTGGATACAACACACGTTTATACATGTGTCCCTGTATTTTTTTTGCAGCTCCTGTAAATATTTGAAATAACGCCAGTCGCTCCTCAAGCTCACTTGCGTCTTGCTCTTCTTGTTCTGTTAAATTAAATGTTGGTAGGAGTGATTTTGATTTAATGTACGCAAGTGTTGCAGCAATTACAATAAAAGATGAAACCTCTTGTAACTTCATCTCATTCTTTCTTACGTATTCAATATAATCATCAGCAATAGATGCCAGTGCCACCTCACTAATATGCATCTTTTTTTTCTCAATAAAAGAAAGTAGCGCATCAAATGGTCCCTCAAATTGTTCAGTTTTAATTACAAACGGAGCCATATTATTTTTTAAATTTTATTGTTGTTCCAAACGGCATATCATGTAAGGTTTGAAACTCTTTAGTTACGAACATAGTGATTATACTTATTCCTCCAACATAAACAGCTTTAAGCACAATAAATAAGATGGTTCTGCCTGAAACTTTTATGAAACTTATATGTTTATTTTTTTTATCTATAGAAACTAATTCTAATCCAAATAATTGCATACCAAATGTTGCCCGTTTATTACCCGTAAGTAATGACTGGAAATACACCAATGAAACAAGGGCATACAAAAGAGACAGGGATGTTAAAAAGAATGCCATACTCTTTAATAGTTCATATGAATGAGTCGGTTTAGTGTCGAGCGTGTACGGATCAACTTGTAACATTTCGATAAACGTACCTAGTTGCAAGATATCAAAAGAAGTAAATGTGAGAATCAATACTATAAAAAACGTTAGTAACGCAAGCAGAATATTATCTATTATGTTTGCGGCCATTCGTGAAATAGCCACAGATAGTGCTGAATTATTCTTAGTATCCATCAGATAAGTATAGCTTGTTTTTTATATAAAAAAAGTAGTAAAAAAGATAAGGCACTCATGTAATTATGCTGATCCCTAGTTGAGATACCAGAAGGATTCGATGCCAGTTCAAAACTCACTGAGCTTTGACCTAATTTTTAATGAGCAACAGCGAATATAAAAATCAAAATACTCTTGGGGTACACGCACCTCCTCACATTCGTTCGTCGCAGGTGCGTTCGTTTCGAATCCCTCCGGACTGCTAAAAAATATAAATAAAAGACACGCATACGCGTGTTCTTTTATATATTTTGTGCGCCCGGAGGGATTCGAACCCCCGTAGGAAAATTCCGTCAGATTTACAGTCTGATGCTTTTGACCGCTCAGCCACGGACGCATATTCAGATTGAATACGTGCGATTATAGCAGATTGTAGAAAGAGGTAAAGCTAGTTCTTTTTTACAAGCACCACCAGTCCGTACACAATACAGAATGGCATTACCAATAGAACCATTGGCATTCCTGCTGCAAGTGCATCTTCTGACCTGAGAATATTAATAAACCCTCCTGCTACTAATATTGGATATAGGATACCAATTTTGCTTAAGATTATTCCAGTATTTTTTTTACTATAAAGCGCGAATGCTGGCAGTAATAAAATGATACCTACAAGAACTGACATCATCAGATCTCTTGGTACTGATGCTAATTCGCCTGTAATCACAAATGCGTGATACACACTAAATCCAGTAAAAAATGCTGCTGCAATTCCTCCGAGCACCATTGATATTTTTCTCCAAATATTTGTATTTGTCATAATTCCTCTATTATACAAAAATGACTCATAAGAAAAAGCCGCCAAAGGACGGCTTAATACATATTAATGAACAAGAATATTACTTCGTGTTGATGAGGCTTCTATCGCTGAAACCCAAAGATATACATTCATTGTCTCTTCTGCGGCCTGAGTAATTAAGATCGAACTTTTTGGATGATGACAAACTATAGTCTTTTGGTCAGTGCCCTTCCCTCCAGTGTAAAGTAACGTCTCTTCATTTATCTCGGTATCGAAAACAAAATCTTCTTGAGCCGCATTATCGAACACTCGAACTCCGTCAAATGTTATCTCACTAATAGATCCATTTAAAACCTGATCAACTTGTCCAGCTGGCGTTCTTGCTTGAATATGACATACCACTGAGTCACCTACACAAAAACCAGCTTTTACTATTTCTTCTGCAAAATCATCCATAACTGCTTCCTCCTTGTATAAATATACCAGAAAAATACTGTGATAGAATCCTAACTATTATGAGTCAATCTATTTCGACAAAAAACCAACGTGTAGCTGATGAATATCGAGCAAAGAAAGGTTATACTAAAAAATTCAAAGAACGAGAAATAAGAGCAAAAAAGATTGTTGCGAAACTTAAAAAGATGTACCCTCATCCAAAATCTGAACTCATCTACAACACAAAGTTTCAATATGTAGTTGCTGTTGCTATGTCTGCTCAATGTACTGACGACCGAGTAAACCTCGTAAATAAAGAATTATTCAAAACATACAAGACGGTCAGTGACTTTGCAGATGCAGATCCAGAAGCTTTTTCCAAAGCAATATCATCCGTTACGTTTTACAGAAACAAAACAAAACATATTATTGCAGCTGCAAATATCGTGAGAGATGAATTTGGAGGACGTGTACCTAACCACAGAGAAGGTCTCATGAAGCTACCTGGTGTTGCCTCAAAAACAGCCAATGTAGTAATGGGTGAACTCTTTGATACATGGGAAGGGATTGCGGTTGATACCCATGTGCGCCGTTTTGCTCTGCGGTTTGATCTTACTGATAAAAAGACACTCGATACGATTGAACCTGAACTGATGGCTTTGATTCCCAAGAAAGACTGGAAATATGTAAACAATGGTTTTGTACTCTATGGTCGTCACCTCTGTAAAGCTCGTCCCCACGAAGATTGTACGGACCATCCTCTTACCCCTATTTGGTTACCTGCGCTTGACCGTTGGCCTAAAAGTAAATAGATTCTTAAAATTTTGTATTAATTTTTCTAGAACAACAATTAGAAGGATTAAAATAAAGAAGCTGCTCCTTTGAGCAGCTTCATTGTTGAAGAAATTTATCTTTTACGCACGGATTGTACCGCCCTTGAAGAATCCGTGACACGTCATGATATCGACCCTGTCACCGGCAGCATTGATTGCGCTGGCATTAAATCCAACAACATCATCCTTACCACAGCCCTGTAGACCAACAAAGAATATGTTCCTGCTCTTCACTTGCACTTCAGTGAATCCGCTTTTTTCGAGGGTAGCCATGGAGCGATCTGGGCTCACATATATACCTCGACAGAACAACAGTGACAATACAAATATCACCACGACAAATCCTAATATTGAACCAATTATTTTCATACTATACCTCACTTTTTGGTTAGACTTATATTATACAATAAAAATAAATAAAAACAACAATCACCAGAATTGTTGTTTTTATTTTATACAGAGATTGTTTCTTTCTCTTTTTTCTTCTTACCGTTTCGTCTACTCTTCTGTTTGAAGTCGTATACAAACTGATCTGATTTGTAATCTACACTGAATGTTCCCGTTGAGCCCGCACCTGCCTTGATCATCTCTGAGGCTAATGGGTTCAATATGTGTGATTGGATCGCTCTCTTAAGCGGCCTAGCTCCATACTCTGGATTGTAGCCTTCGTTGGTAATTGCCTCCATCGCTTGTTTTGAAATCTTTAGTTTGATTTCTTTATCAGCAAGACGTTTCTCAACAATATCCATTTGAATACCGATGATATCAGCCAAGTCGTCATGTTCTAATGTATCGAATACAATAATTTCATCCAATCGGTTAATGAACTCCGGCCGGAAGTGATCTTTAAGAGACTCCATTACTTTTCCTTTCGCTTCATTGTACGCAACATCTTTTTCGTCCTCATCTTCATCTGATTTAAATCCAATTGCCTCCATTTTATCTACGTATTCTGATCCAACGTTCGAAGTTAGCACCACAATAGTATTCCTAAAGTTAACTGTCCGTCCCTTACCATCTGTCAGTTGACCATTATCAAGAACTTGCAACAAAATATTAAAGATTTCTGGATGAGCTTTTTCAATCTCATCAAACAAGACTACCGAATATGGCCGGTGTCTTACTTTTTCTGTCAATCCTCCACCCTCATCATGACCAACATATCCTGGTGGTGATCCAATAAGCTTAGATACCGAATGTCCTTCCATAAATTCTGACATGTCTACCCGTACCAGTGCGTCCTTGTCATCAAACATAAATTCAGCGAGTTTTTTCGTCAACTCTGTCTTTCCTACTCCTGTTGGACCCATCAAGAGGAATGACCCAATTGGCCTGTCCGGATCTGATATACCAACTCGCGCTCGTTTAACTGCATTTGCAACTTTTGTAATTGCAGAGTCTTGTCCAATGATTGATTTTTGTAGATACTCCTCCATACCATCCAGCTTTTCCATCTCAGCTGCCATCATTTTTGCAACAGGAACTCCTGTCCACCTTGAAACAATAGACGCAATAGATTCTTCCGTGATGTCTTCGTGGATCATCCTCCTATTCTTTTGTAGAGATTTAAGTCGCTTAGTCTTAAGGGCGAGCTCTTTATCTAATTGTGGGATAAGCACATACCGAACCTCTGCTGCACGCGACAAGTCGCCAAGTGCCTCTGCTCGTTCTGCATCAGACCTAAATGCATCAATCTGTTCTTTAATTTCTTTGATCAACACAAGTGTGTCTTTTTCATTTTTCCATTTAAGTTCAATATCTCCTGTTGTCTCTTTAAGATTAGCCAACTCTTCTTCAATAACAGCCAGTCTTTTCTTCGCCTTTGAGCCTTTATCATTTGCAAGCGCTCTCTTCTCAATTTCAAGAGAGATAATCTCTCGATCAGCTGACTCGAGCTCCTCAGGTTTGTTTTGCAGTGAAATCTTTAGTGCAGCTGAAGCTTCGTCAATTAAATCAATTGCTTTATCTGGAAGATACCGATCTGTAATATATCGTGATGAAAGATCTACTGCTGCAACAAGTGCGTCATCAGTGATTCTAATTCCATGATATACCTCGTATTTTTCTTTAATTCCTCGCAGAATAGTTATTGCATCATCCCGGGTAGGCTCCTGTACAAACACAGGCTGGAACCTCCGAGTGAGCGCAGGATCTTTTTCAATGTATTTTTGATACTCCTTCAGAGTTGTTGCACCTACAGCTCTTAGTTCTCCTCGTGCCAATGCTGGTTTTAGTAAATTAGACGCGTCGAGTGCCCCATCTGACGCCCCTGCTCCAACAATAGTATGAATCTCGTCAATAAAAAGAATGATTTGTCCTTGCGCTTGTTCAATCTCCTTCATTACTGATTTCAGTCTCTCTTCAAACTCCCCTCTGAATTTTGTTCCTGCAACAAGTAGTCCGATATCTAGTGCGGCAACCTCTTTGTTCTTTAAAGATTCAGGAACGTCATTATTCGCAATACGTTGTGCAATTCCTTCTGCAATAGCTGTTTTACCCACACCTGCTTCTCCGATCAAGATAGGATTATTTTTTGTTCGCCTGGAAAGAATTTGTACAACTCGCTTAATTTCTTTATCTCGACCAATAACTGGATCGAGTTTATTTGTCCTGGCCATCTCCGTCAGGTTACGCGTGAATTTTGCTAAGTGTTTATTTTTCTTTTGAGTGGTAATAGGCGCATCACTGTCTCTAATTTGTTTAACCACACCAAAGACACTTCCAGACTCAAGTTTGAACTTTTGTACTACCTCAACTACATTTACATCAGTGCTTTCAAGCAGAGACAGAAACAGGTGCTCTGTTGCAATAAAATCATCACCCATCTCTTTGGCAATATCTCCTGAGTCTTGGAACACTGCCGCCATTTCTTTGGTTAAGAACATTTGATATGAAGGAGTGAGTGTCTCTCCCGTATCATCACCTTCAATTAGTTCATACAAAACATCTGTGAGTAGTAGGTAATCAATCTCAAGTTTTTCCAAGATAGATACAATCATTGAATCTTCCTGTGTCAGCAATGCGACAAATAAGTGCATCGGTGTTACATGATTTTGTCCACGCTCAATAGCCAGTTCGTGTGCTTTTCGAACGGCTTCTTTTGCTTTTGTGGTGAAATGTGCGAGTGGTGGCATAGTGCTATCTCTTATATCTGTTAATTTTCTGTATTATAGCAAATTATATTTTGTGTGCCACATTTTTAAATTTTGTACCTACATATACAGATATTTATAACTATGTAAAAGGCGCATCTTATGACGCGCCTTTTGGGGTATTACTTTCACTAATACAGCCTAGGTCTCTCCCCAACACTTCATTAAAGCGTCCGAGTGCTATTCGTGGCATCTCTGCCACGAAAAAATCTAAAGACGTACTATATGGATTAATTGGCATATACACTTCTGATGCCTTTGATGCCCAAATTGATTTAATACCGTTTTGTACAAATTCACACCCAGAGATATCAAAACTACTGTTTTCTAGTGGATCCATACCTCTTGCAGGAAGTGCTACAGGTTCTATGGCCCATTGGTCTGACATTTCAAACAGTAACGCGCTCTGCCAACTCTCAGCGTCATCATGTGAATCAAACGGACCAACCACCACTCTCGAACGCAAAGACTCTTCTGCGATCGATACCTCCAAGATTCCTATAAAATATGATTTCATCCCTGGGAGTGATTTTGTGGGATCATTATCATTGTCTGCTGTTATTTTTTTCATCTTACTCTCCTCTTAACAACGTGTAGACTCTCCTTCTACTATACTTCTTTGGATACAAATATCCAACTTATTTTTGTTTACTACAGAACAGAACTAGTCTCATACTTTTTCCAGCTCTATAAAAATAATCATGTAAAAAGGCGCATCTCATGGCGCGCCTCCTTCTGGTTCTTCAAGACCCTCTGTGTATCTTTCCGTATGTAACCTACAGAACATACTTTCAATATGTTTGGGTAGTCTTACCATCATTTCAGAGGTCTCATAGTTCTGCGGTGAACCTATAATGACGTGTATCATCTCCTCCACTACATGTGCTGGTGCTGGAATAGCATCAACAATAAGGCACGAATACGAATCAGATCCATATGCCATACCAAACGGCCACACTGCATCGAACCGGTTTCTGAATTTACGCAACCAGACCTCAGCCTCCAAATGATTCGCGAATGGACCGATGTATATTTTTTGAGTCATCATGCAGTCTTCTGCAGTATTCACCTGAAACACGACATCAACATATGATTTGAATATGTCTGGTCTCAAGATATTCTCATTGTCATTCGCGTGTTTTATCAAATTCATTGATTTCATCTCATCCTCCTTAGTGATAAAAGTTCAATCTCTCCTTCTACTATACTTGCTTTTAGGAAAGATTCCAAAGGTCTCTTTTAATAAGTGTGTGATAAAATCATCAATAATAAAATCTAAATCTGTAACAAAATATTATGCAACTACCAGACAAGTACCTATCACCATACAACTCCTCGGATTATGAAGATTCGTTATACAAAACATGGGAAGACTCTGGTTTTTTTAACCCTGATAACCTGCCGGGAGAACGAGATGAGACGTACTGCATTATTATGCCTCCTCCAAATGCTAATGGGCGGCTACACGCAGGGCACGGTACAGACATGACACTCAAAGACATCATGACTCGTTACCACCGAATGACTGGTAAAAAAACGCTCTTTCTCCCTGGTTCTGACCACGCTGGTTTTGAAACCCAAGGGGTATTTGAAAAAAAACTACAAAAAGAGGGGCGATCAAGATTTGGAATGGACAGGCAAGATCTGTATAACGAAATTTATGATTTTGTAATGGAAAACAAACATATCACTGAATCCGATCTTAAAAAACTTGGTATTTCTTGTGACTGGTCACGAAATACGTTTACACTACAGCCTGATGTGGTATCTCGTGTCCAAGATACGTTTATTAAGATGTTTAATGACGGGATGGTCTATCGAGGAAAGAGGTCGATCCACTGGAACCCAAAATTCCAAACCTCTCTTTCTGATATTGAGACTAAGTTTGAACAGAGAAAAGACCCCTTTTACTATTTTCAATATGGGCCATTTGTAATTGGTACTTCTCGTCCTGAAACTAAATTTGCAGACAAATATATCGTGGTACACCCAGATGACGCGCGATATGCTGAGTATGACCATATGCAAGAGTTTGAAGTAGAGTGGATTAATGGACCAATTAAAGCAACTTTGATTAAAGATGAAGTTGCTGATATGGAACTTGGAACAGGTGCAATGACAATCACACCATGGCACTCACAAGTTGACTTTGAACTCGCTCAAAAATACGACCTCCCTGTTGAACAAATTATTGATTGGGATGGAAAACTACTTCCTATTGCAGGAGAATTTGCAGGAACAAAAATTCATATTGCTCGTCCCGAGATTGTAAAAAAACTAGAAGAGAAAGGGTTGGCTGTAAAGATTGATGAAGAATATGAGCATGCGGTCCGTTTGTGTGAGCGAACTGGTGTAGTGGTTGAACCACAAATCAAAGACCAATGGTACGTTAAGATGGACAAGCTAGCAGCGATGACGCTTGAGTCTCTGGACAAAGGTGAATATTCCTTTGTAACAAAACAATACGAAAAAACCTTCCGACATTGGATGGAACATCCACAAGACTGGAACATCTCTCGTCAGATTGTATGGGGTATCCAAATTCCAGCATGGATTAAAGCTGATGTGGAAGGTAATGAGGAAATTATTGTTTCTAGAGAAAAACCCGAAGGTGAAGGTTGGACACAGGACCCAGATACATTTGATACGTGGTTTTCTTCTGGACAATGGCCGCTGATGACACTTGGGTATCCTGATGGAAACGATATGGAATACTACCCTACTAATGTTATGGAGACGGGAGCTGACTTGGTATTTAAATGGGTTCCCCGAATGATCATGTTTGGACTGTACCTAACAGGTGAGGTTCCGTTTAGAGATATTTACTTCCATGGGATGGTGTTAGATAAAAAAGGAGTAAAGATGTCTAAATCAAAAGGAAACGTTATGTCACCTATTGAACTAGCACAAGACTTTGGAACAGACGCAATGCGGATGGCCTTTGTTGTCGCAAACCCACCGGGATCAGATATGCCTCTCTCTGAAGATAAAGTACGGGCCTACAAAAAGTTTGCAAACAAACTGTGGAACATAGCAAGGTTTGTATATACAAGTCTAGAAGATTTTGATCACACAGCCGCTGTAGCAATCTCAGAAGAAGACCAGAAACATATCGATGCGTTCAATACAACACGAGATGAAATAGCCTCAGATATTGAACAGTACCGACCGCACCTTGCAGCTGAGAAGGTATATCACTATGTGTGGACTACCTTTGCAAATGAGGTTCTCGAATCCACAAAGTCTGCACTGTCAGATGAAACAACACCTGAAGACAAAGCCTCAAAACAAGCAATGCTCCACAGTATTCTTGAAGGTATCTTAAAGATTGCTCATCCATTCATGCCATTTATCACAGAAGAGATTTGGAAAGATTATCCAAAAGAGAATAAAACACTCCTCATGATCGAAAACTGGAAATAATAACAACAAAACACGTTCCTTTCGGAACGTGTTTTGTTATACTTCAAAAACTATGAGAAATAACATTGTTCATCCGGGTGCCGACGCACTGACATACGAAATCCGTGGGATTGTTAAAGATGCTCATCACCTATCTTCTCTTGGGGTAGATATTATTTGGGAAAATATTGGTGACCCGATCGCCAAAGGAGTAACTCTCCCTTTATGGATTAAAGAGATTGTCCAAAATGTTGTTGCTGACGATACGTCTTTTGGATACTCACCTACTGCAGGTATCACAGACGCCAGGCAAACTATTGTTGATATGCGTACAAAAGCAGGGTGCACACTCTCAACTGATGACATCTTATTCTTTAATGGGCTGGGAGATGCAATCTCTATTGTATATTCATATCTTAATCAAAACTCTAAGGTCATTGGACCGAATCCAGCGTATCCAACTCATTCTTCTGCCGAAGCGGCACATTCAGGCTCTGATCATATTACCTACACCCTGAATCCTCATAAAAATTGGTTGCCAGACATTGATGATCTGCGAAATAAAATTAAATATAATCCCGCAATCTCTGGAATTTTAATCATTAATCCAGACAACCCAACAGGAATGGTTTATCCCAAAGCAATCTTAGAACAGATCGTTTCTTTGGCTCGAGAATTTGATCTCTTTATTATCTCTGATGAAATTTATGCAAACCTCACCTACGGGAATGAGCCATTTGTTTCAATATATGAGCTCATCGGCGATGATGTACCAGCCCTTGTTATGCGAGGTCTCTCTAAGGAAATCCCATGGCCAGGATCCAGGTGTGGATGGATTGAGTTTCACAATAGGAAAGTAGATTCTGTATTTGATGAGTACGTCACCTCCCTTTTTAATGCAAAGATGTTACAGGTATGCGCTACTACACTGCCTCAACAAGCCCTCCCTATTATTTTCAATGACGAACGATATAAACCACACTTACAAGCTCAATCTGAACAATATAAAAGACGTGCAACAGAAGCCTATACTGCTTTACGTAAAGTAGCAGGTGTAACAGCACCTAAACCTGAGGGAGCATTCTATTTTTCGGTTGTATTTGATGAAGGAGCATTACATACTAAACAAACCTTAAATATTACAGATAACAAGGTCCGATTATTCACTGAAGAGAAAGTGAACAACATGTCACCAGACAAACGATTTGTATATTATTTAATGGCGGCGACTGGAATTTGTGTGGTTCCCCTCTCAGGTTTTAATTCAAATCTTTATGGGTTCCGGATGACCCTTCTAGAACCAGATGACGAAAGATTCACTATACTCCTCAATACCATCACTGAATCAATTACTGCTTACTTAAAAAGTTAAATAAAAACAAAGCAACCTCTCGGTTGCTTTGTTTGTATCTTTGTATGAATACTATGCTGCTTGGTCAAAGTCCAATTCTGTTTCTGAAGCAAACTTTTTTGGAGCCATCTCAACTACGTTGTTATCTACGTTATTAAGGTCAAGACCTAAATCTTCAGCAATCTTTTGAGCATCCGCTTCGATTTTTTCTGCTAATGCTTTTTCGTCTTTTGCTATCTGTTGCGCAGAAAGACTTTCTAAGACATCTTCTGCTCTATCCATTTTTTCAAATCCCATATATTTTTTATTATTACTTTATTTTTAAATTCTATCACAAACTATGCTGCAGCTGACAGACCCCTCTCTTGTTCGAGCACGATAGCTACTGCCTTAACCATTGCTGATGGCATATCTTCAAATACATCATTATAGTCCGCTGCTAAACTAATCGCTTCTAATTCAGTCATATTCTTTGCGTCTGTAATCTGTTCGGTAAAACCACTGAGAGCCTCTCTGTTGTTAGAAATTACTGTTGCGGCACCGTTAAGTGCCTTGTTAAGAGTGTTCTCAAATGATGATTCTCCAACATCTCCGTATACCTCCCTTTCAGCATGCTCTATTCCTTTGTATGCATTATAAGTTTCTTTCATGTATATATTATACTTAAAATATATATAAAGTCAATACTAATCCATCATAGTAAATAGTCGTAGTCGCTTGAGAACGACTTCTTTCATTGCCTGCTTCCCTGCATCCATATACCTATATGGTGCAATTGAATCTGGATTCTCTGCGATGAAGTCTCGAATACCTGCATGATACGCAAATCTGATCTCTGTATTGATGTGAACAGTAGACATCCCTGATGCAATTGCTTCTTTAAAATCAGCGTCTGAAATTCCTGACCCACCATGTAATACCATCGGTACCCCTCCTTCCTTTCGAAGTTCTTTGATCCGCTCGATATTAAGTTCTGGATTTCGACCATCCTTTGACATTCCATGTAGGTTTCCAACTGCTGGTGCAATCAAATCAACTCCTGTCTCTTCGACAAATCGCTTAAGCATCGCTGGATCAGTCAGTACATCATCATCCACTTCTGCTGGTGCTTCATCCCACATAGAAGATGATGCTCCGATGTTACCCATTTCAGCCTCCACTAAGACATCTCTCCCACAATTACGTGCATACTCGACACACTTTTTAGTGATTTCTAAGTTTTTATCGTGTCCAACCTTTGTTGAGTCGAAAATTACTGCATCATACCCAGCATCAATTGCCTCTACCACTCCCTCATACGAATATGTATGATCTGCGTTTAGGAAAATTGGGTAATTATGTTCCTCCCTGAGAGCACGTACAATACCTACTACCGCCTGTACTCCAATAAAGTCTCTCTCTCCTCCAGATGTACCAAGTACAATTGGCACATTCAGTTCCATCGCAGCTTCAACAATTGCGTGAACCTGTGTTGAGTCTGAGACATTAAAATGCCCTAGGGCAACTTGTTTCTCTTCAGCCCATTGGACTGCAGCTCGTAATGATGGAATATCTTGTAGTGTAAGTGTGTTCATAGTATTTCTATACGTGTGTTTATTATGCAGGTAAATATATTTGTATTATATCAAAATTTGGGTAAACAAAATGGACCCATCTCAACTTTGTTCTCAGCACATGTGCCTAACAACGAAGTATTGATCGGGTCCCTGTTTGGTGATAGTGCGGGACGCTCTTTTTGCTCCAATATGTGGGGAGCTACTTCCTTGAGTCCGAAGATACAAGGTTGAAACGTGTGCTACTTATCATAATTGTGTTTTCTCAGTTTCCTGAGATGTTGGATGCGAATTGAGTTCGGTTTACGGTAACCAGCCATCAACTTGTTAAGTTAACGAAATGGAAGTGTTGTACCGAGTCTCATATGCGACTCCTATAGTGATCAGTAAGGAAGAATGTCCCTACAAAAATCATTATTACATAATAAAATATATTTGTCAAGTATTTAAACTACAGGTCGATCTCGGCAAGCTTGGCATTAGCTACAATAAACGCTTTTCGTGGTGCCACTTCTGATCCCATCAATGTATCAAATACAGCATCTGCTGCTGCGCCATCATCAATAGTAACTTGTTTGAGGATCCGTTGATTCTTATCCATAGTTGTATCAAAGAGTTCTTTTGCATCCATTTCTCCAAGACCCTTAAACCTAGAAATGATTGCTTTTGGTCCTTTCTTTACGACCACATCTTCGTCTTGTGGCTCTTCATCTCCCGTTGTAGTATCTGCCTCTTCTACTCCCCACT
>CALLVB010000091.1 GCA_938010795.1 Minisyncoccota bacterium | reverse complement strand
CTTTACCTTTTATCTCTGACTCTGTTTCATAAATAATTTCGTCAAAAGTAGTCCCAATAGTTGCAACCATTCTTTTCATATACTCCAAGCAGAACGTGGTTCCTTTCTGATAGATCTCATACTCGTATGACTCTGTTTGGTTATAGATAATTTTATTAATCTCATCAATTTTGGTTTTTGCCTCAGAATCTTCTTTGTACTGAGCTGATCCGTATGCATACGCTTGTCCAATTTGTTCAATATCAAATTCTTTATCCCACCCTTTTTCAATCAGTGCCCAGACTGCCTTGGCGATACCTGGACCAATGTCTGAGGGAAATGAGAGCTCAACTACACGAACTCCTCCTGCCTTTGCAATTTGCACAAATGAATTACCAAATGCATTATTCACTAAGTGTCCAATATGAAATGGTTTGAAGAGGTTTGGTTGTGTGTGCTCAATAAGCCACTTCTCTCCCTCATGTAACTCAAGTGTCCCCCATGCATTCTCTTGTGTAGATGCAAGTTGGTCAACCCAATACTTCTTATTCAAAGTAATGTTTATGAAACCAGGACCTGCAACCTGTGTTTGTGCAATGTAAGTTCCAGAAACATATTGTACAACCTTCTCTGCTACCTCACGTGGATTTATTCCATTTTCTTTCGCGTATCCTAATGCATTGGTACACGCCCAGTCACCGTGTGACATATCTTGAGGATGCTCTACATGTATATCTTGATCTAACTCAAAACCCGCATCTATAAATGCTTGTTTTAAGATCTGTGAAATAGTTTCTTTACTGTTCATTGTGATGAATTATAACAAAACAAAGCGGGCGTACGCCCGCTTTGTTTTGTTTCAATAGAACTTCTCTTAAGTATCCCTTTTTATTCATTTATTTTAAATGAGATGAAGTCCAAGGCAGCGAGTAAGTGAATTTGGAGGTCTGTCTTCTACACAGTGACAAATTCACGACCGAAGCTAACGAAGCAATTTACTCATTTTAGATAAATGAAGTAGGTATTGGGAATTTGAGACACAATGCCTCAATCTCTGACTTCACTCTATCCTTTAATTCTTGATTGTCTTTATCTCGCAGCACCTCAATCATAAGCTCCGCTACTTGTGCACACTCCTCTTCCATAAATCCTCTGGTGGTAATTGCTGGTGTTCCAAACCTAATTCCTGATGGATCCATCGGTCCTCTCGGGTCGTCTGCAATAGAGTTTTTATTTAACGTAATTCCACATTCATCTAATGCCGTTTGCGCCTCAACACCAGAAACATTCAAAGCCGTTAGGTCAGCAAGCAGTAGGTGATTATCGGTACCTCCACACATTAACCTGACTCCTTCTCGTATAAATACCGCCTCCATCGCTTTTGCGTTCTTTAAGATCTGCTGTGCATAGGTCTGAAATTTTGGAGAAAGAGCCTCTTTAAATGCAACTGCTTTTGCGGCAATCTGATGCATATGTGGTCCACCTTGTAGTCCTGGAAATACTGACGTATTGATTTTCTTTGCAATGACTTTGTCTTCTTTTGTCAAAATAATTGCACCACGTGGCCCTCTCATTGATTTATGTGTAGTAGTCACCATTACATCAAATCCTGCATCTAATGGATTTGCCAGTGCCTTACCAGCGATCATTCCTGAGATGTGGCACATATCTGCCATGGTGTATGCCCCAACCTCTTTGGCTATCTCAACAAACTTGGCGTAGTCAAGCTCCCGCGCGTATGCAGAGAATCCAGCAATAATAAGTTTTGGTTGTTCCCGCTTTGCAACCTCCATCATCTCTTCAAAATCAATCTCTCCTGTATCAGGATTTTTCATCTTGTAGGTGACAAAATTATAAATCTTTGCTGGGTGAGTCATCGGGTGACCATGGGTAAGATGACCTCCGTGTGAGAGATCCATCCCTAATACTGTGTCTCCCGGTTCAAGTAGTGCTGAATATACCGCCAAGTTAGCTGGTGCTCCAGAAAGAGATTGCACGTTAGCGTACTTTGCTCCAAATAGTTCGCAGGCTCTTTCTATAGCCAACCTTTCAACCTGATCAGTAAAATCCTGTCCACCGTAATACCGGCGTCCTGGATACCCTTCGGAATATTTGTTTTGAAATACAGATCCGTTAGCTTCAAACACCGCACGAGAAACATAGTTCTCTGAAGGAATAAGCTCCAGTCCTACTGACTCCCTGTGTTCTTCTCCCATAAGCGCCTCGTACACCTCGTTGTCTTGCTCTTTTATATAGTTATATTCTTGCATACTACGTTTTAAATTAAGGACTACTACATCCAGCTAATATCTATCAATTTTACCATGCCACAAATCATGCTTACTTGACATAAATATATTTTATATTAAAATATATTTATAGCTTTTAGGAGGATAATATAATGGCTACAAAACGTAAATTCATAGAATTATGTAGAATAGTGTTAGGCGGAGTAACTATCGCAGCAGGCATAGGAGGTATCTGTATGAGCGACTTCAATATAACGACTGCGCTTACTAACAGCAATTTTCTTATCTCTATTGGTCTTGTCTGTGTTGGATCCAATTTTTCATTCAGCGAAATTGACTGGAGAGACTAAGCAATCATAAATCCTGTTGGAGAGATTTCCTTCGGGATTTCTTTTTGTCTATTTTTTCTCAACCAATGTAATAAAATTTTTGAAGAGTGATGCTACTGTGAGTGGACCAATCCCTCCCGGTGAACGAGAAAAAAGTGTAGCTTTTTTCTCGCATTTCCAATCAATATCTCCTCGCAAAGACCCTGATGATCCAGACGTCCCTCCGTCAAACAATATAACTCCATCCTTAATCATCTCTGGTGTCACCAAGTCTGATACACCTGCGCCCGAAACAATAATATCTGCCTCTTTTGAGAGTTCTGTGAAGTCAGTATCCTGTTTATCAACTGCTGATACACGTGCCTCCTTGGCAGTAAAGTAGGCGATTGCTGGTCCACCAACTAGTTTTCCTTTTCCAATTACTAAAACGTCTTTATCTTTAATTTCAAGGCTATACATATCAATAATCTCATCAATAGCGCTCACTACCGGAGGCAACAATGACAAATCACCATCAATAAATTTCTGCATAGTATCTTGGTTCAACATATCAGGATCCATATGTGCTGGGATGAGTGAACATAACTTTTCTTGATCAATATGGTTTGGTAGAGGCAACTGTATAACAATCCCATCAACGTTTTGTTGATGGTTAGTAATGTGATCAATTAGTTCGTCCTCTGTCACGTCTGCTTCAAAAATAAACTCATAAAAGTTAACACCAATGCGCTCTGCAAGCTCTCGCTTTTTCTTTACATACATTGCGGTCGCCTTATCGTCACCAACAACATAAATACCCAGTGACGGTTTATCATCCAACTGTTCCACACGAGCCTCAAGCCTATCTTCTACTTGTTGTGATAAAGCCTTACCATTAACAATCACATTCTTTTCATATACTGCAAACTCCATATCATATTCATTTTTGTCATCTTTTTCTCTATGGATTGATGATGTCTTGACCCAATCTGAAATTAATTCACCAGGGAAGAAAATATCACCTTCTACTTCTGTATTAATATGGGTTACATATGTCCGTTCAACTAAATTGTTCTCTAGTGCGTAACTGTAAATACCAGAACCTCCAAATATAAAAATCTCCCCTGTCTTTTCGCCTTTCCCTAAAGCAATTCCCTCCTCAACAGATCCAACAACGGATACACCCTCAACTTCGTATGCCTCATCTCGAGTAACAACAATGTTTAGTCGTCCAGGAAGTGGCTTGCCAATTGATTCAAATGTTTTTCTTCCCATTACTAGTGGATGTCCATCGGTAATTTTTTTTAGGTTCGCAAAATCAGCTGGCAAGTGCCATGGAATATCAGGACCGTTTCCGATGACCCAATTGTTATCACATCCGACTATTACTGAAATCATTGTTTAATTTTTTTTAAAATCTTTAGCATCAAATCCACCTACGTTTGCAATTGGAGCTTTGATCGTTTTGTGTGGTTCATACCCAACTATTTCAAAGTCTTCAAATACAAAATCATCAATTTCTTTTCTTTCTGGATTAATTGTAATTTGTGGGAATGTACGAGCCTCTCGTGATAATTGCTCATTCACTTGATCAAAGTGATCTGAATAGATATGTGCGTCACCAAAGAAGTGAACAAACTCGCCTGCTTCAAGTCCTGCACACTGTGCAACCATCTGAAGTAGCAGTACATAGCTCGCAATATTAAATGGCACACCGAGGAAGACATCTGCACTCCGCTGGAACAGAGCTAGATTTAGCCTGTTGTTTACTACTGTGAACTGGTATGTTGTGTGACAAAATGGAGGTACCTCGTTCTTGTTCTTCTCAGATGCCATGTGATAAATAAAATCAGGATTCCATGCTGAAACCACATATGACTTTCTATACGGTTTAGACCGAAGACCATCGATAACGTATTGTAATTGATCAATCTCTCTACCATCAGATGCTGGCCATTTTCGCCACATGCGTCCATAGATAGTAACTAGATCACCCCACTTGGTAACAAACTCTGAATCAGCTGATTCTTCTTTTAATTGAGCGATAAAATCATCCTGTGTCGGAAACTCAATATCACTCTCGATACAGTGTTTTCTGTATCGCTTATACGCCCATTCATCCCAAATATGTACATTGTTATCTACTAAATATTTGATATTTGAGTTGCCTTGCAAAAACCAAAGTAGCTCAACAATAATCCCTCTCGTAAATACCTTCTTGGTTGTCAGTAGCGGGAATCCATCAGCAAGATCAAATCTCATCATATGCCCAAATACTGACTTGATATATGGCGCTTCTTTTCCTTCCGCTTCGTATTGAGCCAAAACTTCTGGTGTGAAAAATACGGGTTTTTTCCATCCTTCATCCAAGATCTTTTGCATGAGATCGAGATATTGTTGTTCGCCTTTATTTGTACTCATACTATTTATTGTTACCTACTATTTTGTATCTATAATACGCTACTCTTTCTTGTCCGCAAAATGATTCCAGTTATCATCATTGAATCGACCTTGATCTTTATAATTCCTCTCTGTCTTTGAGGTCAACTCTGAGAATAAGATTTGTGCAATCTCCATTCCTGGACGCAGGATAATTGGAATTTTTCCAGCATTAAATAATTCAAACGTGATATGTAAAAAGTGACCAGGGTTAATAATCCCTGCTGTGTTATGCACTACGAGACCTACTCGAGCAAGGGATGATTTACCTGACAAATGAACCAAGAAATCATCTGAACCAAAATTATCTTTTGATACTCCCAGTACAGTTTGTCCTGGATGTAGAACAAACTCATCACCATCAGCAACAACTACCTCCCTCATCTCTGGATAAATTTTCTTGACCGGATCAACAAATGCTGCTGTCTCGTCTCGTACAATTTGAAAAGCATTACCTAAAAGAATATCGTAGCTCGCTGGTTGCAGCCGCGTTTCATCAAAATCAGAAATGGTAATGTTCCCTGCTTTAACTTGTCCTAAAATATCTTTATCTGCTAAATACATAGTTATATAATTATTCGATAGTAAAGACATCTTCTGTGCCGTAATAATCTGACCAGTTCGCATTATAGTACTCAAACATACGGGCAAGTCGTGCCTGATCAAGTTCCTCAACCTCCAAGATAGACATCAGTCCGTATAACTTCTCTTTGACATCGTCTTGCATATTCGGGTCATCTACCACCATCTCAAACTCAGCTAGGTATCCATATCCAGCATTCCTGTCTAAACAAACAGTTACGTCCCCTACCTGATACTCAACCCTGTCTCGTGACCATTTTGCCTGATAATTAAATCCCGCACCAATCAGAACCTCATCAAGCTCTACAAGTGTCATATCTAATAGTTCCTCAAACTCGATTCTAGAAATACCATTCTCACTTGTAGTCTCATCAATTGATGCTTTAACCACAAAAATAACTTGGTCATTCATTTGTCTTGTCCTAACAGAAAAAGAAGTTCCTTGTTCAATCAATGTTCTGAAAGACTCTTTTTTATCATCAGAGAGTATGTCTTCGAGAGATGCGTACACAACTTCTAAGTCCCCATCAACGAAATAATGATTCAATTGCGAACTTGAACCTGTCTCTTTCACTCCATCAATTCCCATTAATTTCGTAACAAAGGCGTTCTTATTCTCTTCGTTTCCGAGTAGTGTCTTAATTTCAATTTCGTATGTATGCATATCCTTTATGTTAAAAATTCTTGTAATACTCTTTTGGTTTTTTCATGGACTTCATCAACAGTTCCTGATGCGTCGATAATAGCATGCGGGTGACGTTTGATATATGTCTTATATCCCTCTCGAGCTCGCTCGAAGAATCCTTCATCAAAATGGTCAAATGCATTGTTGTCTTCTGTGCGACTGGCCAAACGCTCCTTTCTTACTGCAACTGGAATATCGTAATAGATACAAAAATCAGGCTGCAGATCAGCTAACACATTACTTGAGAGATAATCGGTTACTTCCAGCAGATCATGTCGCTCTCGTGCATAAATCTGATATGCATACGTGGTCAACTCATTTCTATTTGAGACCACCGTCTTCCCTTCATCAAGTGCCGGCTTGATTATCTTTTCGATGAGCTCTTTTCGTGCAGCGTAAAATAATAAGATCTCTGTGAGAGGTTCGAGCCCACCTGCGGTAATGATGTCGCGGAGTTTAGCACCCATCTCTGTTCCACGAGGTTCCCTGGTATATACCGTATCTGCAGGTAATACATCTCGCAATAACTGTTCTTGCGTATCTTTACCTGCACCGTCTACTCCCTCTATAACAATATATGTTCCTTGTGTACTCATAATATAATTAGTATATCAAAATCCCTCTCATACTTATTCTGCCCAAAACTTCCACCACGGCTTCTCCTCAACGACTTCGATAAATCCACCCGAGATCTGATCTTGCTCAATTAAAATAGTTACCTGCTCTCCTGTTCTTTTTATAGGAAAGGTCTCCAAAAGCTCTTGTTCTAGTCCTTCTTGAGTATCGAGAAATTCAATTCTCCCTTCCAAGTGCTCAATACGTGTATCGAGCTTGGCAAATTTTTCTGCCTGATCAGATTGTCTCTTTTCAGCCTGTTCTAATGCTCCAAACCCACCCATCACTGCTTTGGTAAGAATAATTACCAGCACTACAAAAAAGATAATGAGTGCTTTTTTATACATAACTCGCTCCTTTTTTTTCATTACCGTCTATTGTATCATTGGAAGTACTAATCAAAGATAACTCATAAAAAATATGTTTGGAGAAAATAACAAAATGGTGAAATGGTTCTGGTGGATTTTTGGAACATTCACAATCGTTGCGATGGTAGCAACACTATTCGCAGGATTCGGCGCGTACTAACTAACCAAATCAAAAGAGCGCACCTACGGTGCGCTCTTTTGATTATGTACCTAATACATCCAATGCTCTCCCTGCATAATATTTCAATTAAAAAGCCCCCGCAAAACGAGTGGCTTAAATTTAGTCAAAGATTGCTGGAAGATCTTCTTTTTTGTTTCTTACAAATTGGATGACTCTGTAATCTGACAAAACCTGTATGACTACAAATATGAAAGAGATACACGTCGCAAAAAATATCGCATCACTCCCAAGACCCTCACTTTCTGGATACATTATAAATAGAGACAACAGCAAGATGAAGATACTCATATATCCCAAGAAGTATTTGTGTGTATCACCAATTAAAGTCTTAAGTGAGAACAACCAAGAAATGACAAATATGGATCCTAAAAGCATGAGTGACATACCCACTTGATTTTTCGATGCATCGTTCCATTCCATTGTTGGTAGAAAAATACTATATATCTTAAGCCAAATAAATATGACAATAGAGGTAGAGACCACTGCGAATATCACACGTTTAAAAAAGTTATATATCATGATTATCTCCCAAATGTTTAAAATAACTCTGCCCAATACTATACAATAAATAAAATATATCTCAAATAAAAAGCCCCGCGTATCCGCAGGGCTTCGTAAGTGCGCAACAAATCAAGCTGTTATCGGCTTTGCCTTAACTTTCTTCTTGAATGTTTTACCTGGTGGCAATCCTGTACAAGCCTCAAAATAAAAGAGGCAAACGAAGGAAATGTTCTCAAAAGATTCAAAAAATATCCAAAAAGTCTCTAGGCCATCTATGGCGTCACCTTAATGACTTCTATCAAAGAAAAGGGATATACATGCCGTGATAGACACCACGAGAACAAGAACCCTAAAATAAAGATGATGATCAAGGACCCGTAGCTTATTCATTGATCCTGACTTAGGTTTCTCAGTAAAGCGCTGGATAAAGAAGAAGAATGCCCAGATCACTGTAACCACAAACACCCACGTTAAACTTGATTTTCCAGGCTCAGTAAGAACATGTGCAGCAAGATTAGACAAAATAAACAACAAGATAGATACGCGTGATAAGTACACATAGTCTCGTTTCCAGTGATACTCTACCCAATCAGAGATTGTTTGAAATCCAGGCCAGATAAAAAATCCGTCAAAAACTGCATCATCAATTTTTCTAAGTAACATTATATATCTCCCGTATATTTTAAATAGCGTTAAATATATAATACAAATAAAAAACAATATGTCAATAAAAATAGCCTCCAACACGAAGGATATTTCTATCCTCCGTTAGAGACTTATTACATTCAGATGTTTATCCAAATTGATGCATGAGCATCACGCGCCACCAGGGAGTTGTATTACCTGGAGGGGCAAATTTTTGCGGACGCGGTGTTTCATTGATCTGTTGTGTCCGCCATGAATCCATGTCAGAGAGAGTTTCTGCAATATGGTGCACAACGTTCATGTCCGGCCAAATCTTGCTCTGATTTTCAATAACACCTAACCACGCTGCTGCAAAAAGCAAACAGTATGTAACCGTAAAACCTAAATAAACGAATGAGGCAATATCAAAATCAACTCCGCCCAGCAAACTTGGTATCAACGCCATACCAAAAAAATGAAGGGCTGCAACAAAGGTGGTTACATAAAAGAAACCAACTTCCTCTGCATAAAAAAGCAGACTGGTTAAAGCAATTAAGAGAACTCCCACAACAGCATGACTAGATCCAACTGCCACATATGCCCCACTTGGATTACCTCCAAGAAAACCGAGCACTGCGACAAAGCATACAAGCCCTACCAGTGTCCAAAATAAACGAACTTTCATAACTTCCTCCCATACTCTTGGTTACGCCAAGTCGCTGAACAGTATTGTTCTTAGGATTTATGAATATGTTTATTATGCTTTTTTATTAAAAATTGTCAATTATCATAAAGGATGCGTCTGTGTTCTTGATCTACCCAACCCTTTAAGTACATGTGATTACAAATCTATATGAGAAAAATCAGCCTCCACAGAAAGCATGGCTTTCGAGGACTGGCTGATTTTTCTCATATAGATTTCGGTAATCTCTACTTTTCCTTCATCATTCCGAGGAACACCTCCTGCGGAATATTCACTTTCCCTGCTGCCCTCATCTTCTTCTTTCCTT
>CALLVB010000090.1 GCA_938010795.1 Minisyncoccota bacterium | reverse complement strand
CACGTGTTCTTGAATGGGCGAATTCAATCTTAGAACAAGAATGGTTTAGTGATATAGTAATGGTGAAACATAATACATAAAGATATGAGAAAGATTATATTATTTCTATTACTCCTGGTTCCCACTACTTTTGTAGGAGCTGATGAACTTAAAGTTGGCGTGATTGAGCGTCCACCTTTTGCATTCCAAGATGACGTGGGAGAGTGGACTGGTTTCTCGGTTGAGCTGATGGAGGTGCTGATAGAAGGAGCTGGTCACACATCTACACATGTTCCGTTCACTGTATTTTCAGAGATGATTGATGGAGTGAAGAATACACAGCTTGATCTTGCTGCAGCAAACATTTCCATTACATCAGAGAGAGAAGAATTCATTGATTTCTCACAACCGCTATATGAATCAGGTTTACAGATACTTATACCTAAAGACTCAAATTCAGTCTCATTATGGACTCTTGTGTGGGAGTCTGGGATCTTACTATTTATTTTTGGAGCATTTATTGTTTTGATGATTGTTGCTCATTTAGTTTGGTTCTTTGAGCGAGGAGGCGATGCTAAACAGGATTATTTTAGAGATGATTACTTTGGTGGTTTGTGGGATGCATTTTGGTGGGCGTTTATTGTCGTTACTATGGGAGGATTTGAAAATGAACGTCCAGAAAACTATGTAGGAAGAGTCATTGCTGTGTTTTGGGTTCTCGCTTCACTCTTTTTTATTTCAACATTAACAGCAAAAATCACAACAGCACTTACTATTTCTGAACTGCAAACCGGGATTGAGTCATACGAAGATTTGAGAGGTAAAAAAGTGGGTGCGCCAACAGGGACTACGATTTCAAAATTTCTTGATGAGAAAAAAATTCCATACGTTGAATATGGTGACTTCACCGAAGTACTACGTGATCTTGAAGATCGAAAAATAGACGCAGCAGTTGGGGGAGCTGCAGTATCGCAATACTATGTAACAACAAAAGGGGCGGGGAAAGTGGTTACTGCAGGACCAGTCTTTGCTCCAGATAATATTGGATCTGCATTCCCAGAAGATTCAAAATATTTTGAACAACTCAATACATTGTTAATAGAAGCAAAGGAGAACGGAACATATGAACAATTACGTCTCAAGTATTTTGGAGAGTAGTCTGTGATAAAATACCAAGAATATGAAAGAACTACCTCACGGATATACAGCAACAATTGGACTAGAAGTTCATGCTGAGCTTCACACAAACACCAAGATGTTTTGTGAGTGTAAAAATGATCCATTTGCAGCACAGCCGAACACACACATTTGCCCAATTTGTACTGCACAACCAGGGACATTACCTATGGTTAATAAACAAGCGATTATTAGTGTACTGCGCGTAGGTACGGCTAGTGGTGCAGATCTTGCTGACTTTACTGAAGTTGATCGTAAAAATTACTTCTATCCTGATATTCCAAAAGCGTATCAGATTTCACAATTAGAGCATCCGCTTGTGTCTCACGGAAAACTTGCTGGAGTTGATATTACTCGTATTCATCTCGAAGAAGATACAGCAACGTCTTCTCACCAGACGGACCATTCGCTAGTTGATTTTAACCGTGCTGGGGTGCCTCTTATGGAACTCGTAACAGAACCAGTCATTCATGATGCTGATGCCGCAATGGCATTTGCTAAAGAATTACAATTGTTACTACGAACTCTTAAAGTTTCTCATGCTAACTTAGAAAAGGGAGAGATGCGTATCGAGGCTAATATTTCTGTATCTAAGACAGAAACCTTTGGAACAAAAACGGAAGTTAAAAACCTTAACTCATTTAAAATTGTCGGCGCAGCTATTGAGTACGAAATAGATAGGCAAATTAACGCACTAGAGAACGGTGAAGAGTTGATACAAGAAACTCGTGGTTGGGATGAACAAACACAGTCAACGTTTTCACAACGTGTTAAAGAATCTTCTGATGATTATAGGTATTTCCCAGACCCTGATATTCCTAAGTTTAAATTATCAGAACTCGAAGGCTTCTCAAAAGAAGAGCTCATAGAGACACTTCCAGAACTTCCTTGGGATAAAAGAGATAGATATGCCAAGATTGGTCTTACACAAGAAGCGATAGAGTTTTTCTTGCAAGAGATAGAACTAGATGAACTGTTTGCTGGCATGATTACTGAACTATCTGATCCTCAACAGATTAAGTTAGCAGTAAATTATATTACTTCAGACATTGCTGGACTTATTAAAAATTCACAAGATGGCATGCTTTCAAACATTACATCAAAAGAGATGATTCAGATGATCAACATGATTTC
Organism: Minisyncoccota bacterium; assembly: GCA_938010795.1. Classification (GTDB taxonomy): domain Bacteria; phylum Patescibacteriota; class Minisyncoccia; order Phycocordibacterales; genus JAHDEI01. The sequence goes on along the minus strand of CALLVB010000090.1, from coordinate 645 downwards.
TGAAAATAAGCTTTCATCTCGTGGTGCGAAAGACTTGGTGACATATATGTATACACAAGGGGGAGGTGCACAAGAGTTAGCTGAGAAACATGATCTTCTTCAGTCTTCAAATACCGACGAACTTAGATCAGTTGTCGAACAGATACTTGCTGATAACCCAGATGTTGTTGAAAAGTTTAAGGCAGGGGATGCGAAACTCATGCAATACTTTATTGGGCAAGGAATGAAACTAACACAAGGTAAAGCAAACCCACAGATTCTCTCACAGCTTATCAAAGAATTACTGTAGATAATCATCTGGCAAGACTGGTAATAAGTTTACTTGCAAAATAAAAAGTGGTTGGTATACTACTGCGCAACAATATATAAATATATGACAACAGTTAATCAATTAGTTCGAAAAGGACGAAAACAAAGGACAAAGAAGTCAAAAGCTCCAGCACTTGGAAAAGGTTTTGACTTACTAAAAAATAAACCTTCATACTTTCCAGCACCATTCAAACGAGGTGTATGTACGAAAGTAACAACAGCTAACCCACGTAAACCTAACTCTGCAGTCCGAAAGATTGCTCGAGTACGTTTAACTAACGGTGAAGAGATTACTGCATACATTCCAGGAGAAGGACACAATTTACAAGAGCACTC
>CALLVB010000089.1 GCA_938010795.1 Minisyncoccota bacterium | reverse complement strand
GATTCTCAATCTTTCGTAGTGCTTTTTGTTTTCGCACTAAGTCAGAAGGAGTTCGGTCGTTATATCGAAGAGATTTAACTCGCGGAACAATCCCAGCAGATCTCACTTTTTGTGAAAATCGCTTTAAAACTGCCATTGAGTTTTCTTTCTCTTTTTTAACTAGATGAATGTTATCTGTCATAGTGAGCAGTATATTAGCATAGCCGTTTCCATTTGCAAGCAATAAACAAAGCGGTCATAAGACCGCTTTGTTTTACTATTATTCCAGTAGCTATATTAGCTTCTTAGCGTATTTGGGTAGATCAGTCAGTCGCACTTCATTTTGTGAAAATGTTTCCATATCTCGGATCAATACTTTACCTTCAGTAGCTTCTTTGTGTCCTACAATTAAGGCGTATCTAGAATCATTTTCGATAGCATGTTCAATTTGGCGAGAGATCTTAGTTTCATCCATAGAGTGATTGAGAGGCATGTTTAGTTTACGCATTGCATCCATGATCTCAAATGACTTTAGCCGTGCATTAAATCCAATTTTAATGAGGTGAATATTTACATCGTGTTTTGTTTTCTTTGTAGTAGATTTCTTTGGAACTTTAGTCTTTGCTTTAAAGTCCATAGAGAGTCCTACAGCTGATATTTTTCGTTTACGTGCAACTTCAGACGCTAACTCATCATATCGTCCCCCTCTGGCAAGTTCCTTTTTAGGTTTACCTTTGGCTTCAATCCCTGTGATGACAAAAATAGTTTTTGAGAAATAGTTTTTATTACCCATGAGTTGATTATCAATCTCGTATGTCATATTAATTTCTTCAAGGTATTCCAAAACTTCCTTAAAGTGATTAGAGCTTTCTTCAGAAAGGAAGAAGAGAGGTTTAGGTGCTTCTGCATGTAGCTCTTCTAAATACTCTTTGTTTGCAGAGAACAGTTCAAGAGATTTTCCTTCTTTGACTTTCTTCTGGTCTGCTGCTTTAAGCACAGTGAGGTTCTTTTTATAGAAGGCTGTTAGTTCTTTCTCAAATCGTTTTACCGATTCTTTATCACCAATTGCGTTGATTCGTACAGTAAGGTCTTTGTATCCTTCATCAACCAAGATAGAAAGTGCAGTTTTAATTACAAACGCTTCTGCTAGTCCACCCTCGACACCAATAATGTCTAAACCAAAGTTATTCTTTTTACCTCGTGCGGCCTTTTCTTTCAAAATAGGCTTGTTGTAAAACAACATACGCTTAGGAATATCCTTTTTAAGGTCATGTTCTTTTGTGTAGAACTTCATGAGTTTTACTTTCTCTTCCTCGGCCATGTCTGAGCCTTTCGTTGTGTGTAGTGAATCTTTAATATCAACTAAGTCAAAACCATAATGCAAGGCTGCATGATCTGCATTGTTTTTTGGTTTTGGTGAAACACGACGTTTAGGTAGTTTTGGTTTCTCTATTACTGGTTTTTTTCCTGCCATATTTTTTTAAATTAATTGGTGTTGTTAATTGTGGGATCTGCTTTTCCTGGAGTAATGCTGATTTGGGAAAGAGGGTAGAGTCTAAGGAGTGCTTCACCTTTCACAAACGATTTATTGAGCGGTCCCCATGCTCGAGAATCGTGAGAGTTCCCTCGGTTATCTCCTGCAACGAAGTATTCATCGTGAGAGAGGTCTTTTTCTACGTTGTTCTGAATCGTGTTTTTGAGGTAATCTTCTTCAAGTTCATAAAATTCGTTTGAATCAACCTCTTGGACAAAGACTTTTCGGTCACGAATTCGTACTGTTTCTCCAGGGAGACCAATTACTCGTTTTACAAAAAATCTTGAAGGGTCATTAGGATATCTAAACACCACAACTGCTCCTCTGTCCAACTCACTTATCCGGTGCGAGAATTTATTAATAATTAGGTAATGTCCTGTTTCAAATGTGGGTGACATAGATTCGCCTTGGACGATGTATGGTTCAGCCACAAACATTCGGAAGGGAATAACAATTATCGCTGCAAGCAATGCGAATTTAATTATTTCTATAAAAAAATTCTCCTCTTGTGGAGACGCAGATGTTGTGTGCACTTCTTTTTTCTTAAAAATCATGTGACATGCATTATACGTTATTTTTGACCATAAATCAAGTATTTTGTCAAAAATAAGCCTCCCGGTTGTCTGGGAGGCTCACATAGTTATTTCTTTGGTTTTCTGCGCGACTTAGGGTGTCTACCTTTTGTCTTTGCAGTTCGTTCTTGATCAGCCTTTTTTCTAGCTTTCATCTTTACAGAACGGGCTCTTCTTTGGTCAGTTCCCCGAGGAGGACCGGCCATCCGGTATTTGCCCGTGAGGAACAGTGATGCATCAGCCTCACGCTTCTCCTCAAGTACTTTACCTACGGCATATTGCAGTCTTTTATCAAGACCAAATTGGCGGACAAAAAAGTACTTCATTGCCAAAATATTTTCCCGCTGATTGCAAAGCATAAGAAGCCTCACCATCTGGTTCAGCACGCCTTCTTTGGTTGAAGTGGCGATATCTTTTCTTGTCAGCATGTGACTCGCTTGTTCTATCCGGAGCTGAATTACTTCCTCGCCGGATAAACATTCTTGCTTGAGACGTTTGCCATCATACGTGACTCGTTTCACATCAGCGTTTCCAAAGTATAAATCAGCGTACTGACCTTTCTTTGTAAATTCCAGAATCACACGCCCACTTGATTGTTTAATGAGAGCGCAATTGTATCCGTGAACCCCAAACCAATATTGCTTTTTCATCTCAACAGAAAGTCGAGCAAGCAGCGTAGCTGTGTAAATACCAGGATCTGGTTTCGAGAAAACCAGAAAACTATTGTTATCCGGCTTTAACTGTGCATTTACGACTCGTACCTGATAGTCATCAGATTTTACATCAGGGCGTTTGCCCGGACGAGAGTCACATGCTATTGAGAATGATTTATTGATTCGCAACGTAGGAACAAATGCTCCGTCTTCTTTGAGATCAATTTTATGGAGTGGATACTCCATGGGTATCCCATGTAAAAGACCATTTTCCACCTGTGGGTGGAGGTAGTAACATGCACCTTGATGTAGTACAGGTATTCGTATTTTGCTGTTTGTTGTCATTGTTGTGCCTCCTCAGTAAATGACTTGTTTATATTATAGTACATATTTGTTAATAATCAAGTTATACGTTCTGCTAAACCAATTGGTTTGACCTGGTTATTTAGCGAGAGTCATCTATAATTGATATACATATGTATTATTTAATTGGTCTCAAAAATCCTGGTAAAGAATTTGAACAAACTCCACATAATATAGGTGGCGAGATGATGGAGCTTTTTTGGAGTGACAATCATGGTTTCTTCCAGAACCGTAGAGAGGAGCAAAAAAGAAAACGAGAGATCGCAAAGGGAATGTTGGCTGAACAAGAACTACACGCAATATTTTCAGCATCGTTTATGAACACTTCAGGGACGTGTGTTTCAGATATTGACCCCGAAGACCATAAGAACCTGATCGTGCTTTATGACGATATTGATCTACCATTTGGTGAAGTAAAAGTCTCATTTAACAGAGGGGACGGTGGGCACAATGGAATTAAAGACATTACCAAGGTGTTAGGCACCAAAGAATTTATCCGTATTCGTATTGGTGTTTCTCCAACAGATTGGTTTGGCAATCCACGTAAGCCAAAAGGGAGAGACGCAGTAAGTAACTATCTAACAAAACGAAAACTACCAAAGAAATATGCGATGCAGTATGGAGATATCTATCGTACCGTTGAGGATATCATTATAGAGATCCTTAAAAATGGAAGACAAGCGGCAATGAATAGATTTAATTAAATATGAAAAAGCAACTATTATTTGTACACGGCGGAGAGGCGTTCTCTCAATATGAGGATTTCTTAGAGTATTTACATACTCAGAATATTGATCCGCACAAGGAGAAGAGCAAGCGATGGAATAATAAAGATACTCTACAGTCTGCACTCGGAGAAGAGTGGGAGGTGTTCAGGCCGATAATGCCAAACGGTCAAAATGCACGATATGAAGAGTGGAAGATTTGGTTTGAGAGGCATGTAGATTTTTTGAGAGATGGTACGATCCTGGTGGGTCATTCACAGGGGGCAATGTTCTTTGCTCGATACATAGCAGAAAATGATTTACCAATAAAAATATCAAAACTCTTTCTCGTTGCTGGAGCAGCAACAGGTGAAGGGTTAGAAGGGGAAGATGGGGGTGATTTTTATGCATCAGTCAAAGACCTTAAAAATATCACGGAGAAAATTCCAGACACATATATTTATCATTCTAAAGATGACTTTGTCGTTCCTTATAAAAATGCTGAACTATTTGTAGAGCATATGCCAGATGCAAAACTCGTTAGTTTTGAAGATAGGGGACACTTTTTACAAGAAGAGTTTCCTGAGCTCATACAGAACATAAAGGATGTATAGTTTCATAGTATGAATACACCAACACACATCATTGTAAACTACGCTCTGTTGTCAGATGCTTCTGTGAGCAAGAGAGAAAAGTGGTCGGTCATTATCGGAGGGCTTCTCCCAGACGTGGTTATTTTTTACATGTTCTTTTGGGCACTAGTAACTGGACTGCCTCAACGGACATTGTGGGATGAAACATATTTTGAACCAGGGTGGCAGCTTGCCATTGATATCTTTAATTCGTTTCCGATTTTTATTGCACTAGGACTTCTGGGGTGGGTGATCAAAAAGCGATGGTTATTACTTTTTTCGCTATCGATGTGTCTTCACTTTGTCGCTGACTTCTTTACACACGCTGATGATGCGCACAGACATTTTCTACCACTATCAAACTTTCGTTACGAAAGTCCTGTCTCGTATTGGGATAGAAATTTTAATGGAGAAGTGGGAGGAGCAATCGAGCTGGCATTACTAGTTGTGGGGGTTACGTATTTGTGGACACGAGTACAGACGATATGGGTTAAAGTTATACTTGCTTTATATATAGTATTGTCTCTGTCTATGAGTCTTTTGGCTCCAATTATTTTTTCTTAGTCATGATGAATGTCGTGACGACTTTTTATTTTTTTAAGTCTACTTGATTACGCAAAAAAAAGTTATCCAGAAAGTTACCAACAGGAAAGTGAGTAAATCCTTGACAAACATTTTTTCCTGACTATAATGGCTCTCACGTATTTATGAATCTAACGAAATTTGGAACACAGTAACTTTTGGGAAAGACTTATTGATATATAGTCTTGTAACAAAAGTTGCTCCTCATGGAGTAATTTTTATTTGTACGGCAGAACGTTGAAAATTAAATATTAACATCAAATATCAAATAAAATCGTTTGTTTGTATTACAGGATAATACAAACAAATTAAAGTAGTTACTTTGTAGTCGATACGAAGTAATTACAGTCTTTTCGAAAATATTGCATTTTCAAAAAAATAAAAGCGATTACTCAAACAAACATTAAGACGGCGCACGACTTCAAGGTGCGACGTCTATAAAGACTTTGAAAATTTCCAAGGAGACATTACAAATTTTGTAATTTCCTTATTTTGGATTTTTATCAAGGGCGTACGGAGGATGCCTAGACTGAAGAAAGCGATGAAGGACGTGGTAAAACTGCGATAAGCCTCGGTTAGCTGTTTAACAAGCTTACCCGGGGATTTCCGAATGGGGAAACCTCATGTAGCAAACCTACATGGCCAATGCACATAAGATGTATTGGGGCAAACCTGGTGAAGTGAAACATCTCAGTAGCCAGAGGAAAAGAAATCAAGCTGATGAATTTCAGCACATTCCATTAGTAGCGGCGAGCGAAAGTGGAGGAGCCCAAACCTAGAGATTTTTAATTTTTAGGGGTTGTAGGGTAGAAACTTCTTAACGAGGAGAGTCAAAAATTGTATTGATAGTAGAACAAGCTGGAAAGCTTGGCCCTAGACGGTGATAGCCCGGTACACGAAATCTTTACAACTCTATTATTTCTATCCCTGAGTAGCTCGGGACACTAGTAGCCCGGGTGAATCTGTCAGAACTAACTGATAAGGCTAAATATTTCTTCAGATCGATAGTGAACTAGTACCGTGAGGGAAAGGTGAAAAGAACCCCGGAAGGGGAGTGAAATAGATCTGAAACCGTATGCCTACAAGGAGTAGGAGCAGTGCTTGCACTGTGACTGCGTGCCTATTGAAGAATGAGCCAACGAGTTAGTATATACAGCACGCCAAATTGTCTATGACAAAAAGGCCCAGCGAAAGCGAGTATTAATAGTGCGAATAAGTTGTATGTACTAGACCCGAAGCCGGGTGAGCTTACCATGAGCAGGTTGAGTCTTATCGAAAGATAGGAGGAGGACCGAACCCACGCGCGGGCAACACGCGGGGATGACTTGTGGTAAGGAGTGAAAAGCTAATCGAACTCGGTAATAGCTGGTTCTCTCCGAAATAGCTTTAGGGTTAGCGTCATATGTTCCCACTGGGGGTAGAGCACTGGAAAGAAAGAATAGGGGGAAACCTCGTCTTTCTTATCAAACTCCGAATACCAGATGGTAAATAATATGGCAGTTAGAGTCAGGGGGCGAAGCTCCTGTGCTCAAAAGGGAAACAGCCCAGATCCCAATCTAAGGTCCCTAAATTCATGCTAAGTGCACTTAAGGAGGTGGAATTTCATTGACAATCAGGATGTTGGCTTAGAAGCAGCCATCATTTAAAGATAGCGTAACAGCTCACTGATCAAGAGATTCTGCGCCGCAAATGATCGGGGCTAAGCATGGTACCGAAGATGGGGGATTCATATTTATATGGATCGGTAGGAGAGCGTTCCAATCTGCACTGAAGCCAAAGGCGTAAGCCATGGTGGAGCGTTTGGAAGTGAGAATGTTGGCACGAGTAACCGCAATGTGGGTGAGAACCCCACACGTCGAAATATCAAGGTTTCCTCAGCAACGATTGTCGGCTGAGGGTTAGTCGGTCCTAAGGAGATGGTGAAAACCGCATCCGATGGACATAGGGTTAATATTCCCTAACCACACTATATTCGATGGAGTGACGGAGGACATAAGTTAGATCGCCTTATTGAATTGGCGTTTCTGATACTAAGTTTCGTAGTTTAGGCAAATCCGGACTACACAAGAGGCGCGTATTGGATAAACATACACTTAGGTGTATGGATTCTAGCGAAGAGCCTTCCCAGAAAAACTTCTAAGGTTAAGTATAGTGTGACCGTACCCCAAACCAACACAGGTGATTAGGTCGAGTAGACCAAGACGAACGAGTGATTTTTCCCCAAGGAACTCGGCAAAATAGCGGCCGTAACTTCGG
>CALLVB010000088.1 GCA_938010795.1 Minisyncoccota bacterium | reverse complement strand
GACATAGCCGCAAATGCTGATCCTCCGACCATAACTGTTGCACCGATCAGTCCTCCTGCAAGCATGTTTTTAGTTGATTGTTTCATAGTGTAATTTTAGTATTGATTGTAAGTTTTATGAGTAACGTTATTTCTCATATCTATTACTACAGACGAGATTCAGTTTTCTTTCACTTTTGTATAGTAATGAAAATCGTCCCTACAAGGACGATTTTGAATTACAAGGTTTGTCTGGGTGTATTTTTTAGAAATGGCCGAGGTCCTTGATTTTGCAGTGACCTTGGTCTCTCTCCTCGTTTTTCTAAAAATTTATTTCTAATTACTTCTCTTTTCATTCGTTGCTTTTCAAATACAGGAACGCGTTCTCGAACCTGTTGATCCACTTTGCTTCCTACTCCAGCAGCAAACAATATTCCTCCTATCAACATAGACGCCACCAGCATACCTAAGACCACGACTAATTGGTGTTTATATGCATTTGAAGTTTTATTAAAATTAAACCATGCTACTCCACCCAACACGAGCAGTAATAATAACCATAAATATGGAAGTGTCTGTATAAATACCGATACTGTCTCCAAGTCACGCAAGTGAGGGGCAAGTGCTGCTTGATCTGTTGCAATCCTATGTAGAATTGATGAGATAGCAAGAGCTCCACATATTGTTGATAGCACAGTCAAAAACCAGAAAAAATAATCATGGGCTAAGAATCTCCACTTCGATTCAGCAGTGATCTCTCCCTTCTTTATTCCTTGTAGGATTGTTTCTTTAAATTCGTTCATGATTATGTATTATGTTTCTGTTCTAATAGTCTTACTTCTTTTGCGAGTGCCTTCTTTGCTCTGTGAATGTGTGTTGCTACTGTCCCTGGTGGAATCTTTAACACATCTGATATCTCTTGATAATCCTGTTCTTCAAAAAACCGCAACACCAAAATCGATCTATATTTTGTTCTAATAGTCATAAGCGCATCCTGCACTAACCGCGCATCTGCATCTCTCATAATTGTTTCAACGGTACTATTATCAGCGGTGACCTGTTCAATAAATCCTTTTGTATCGACATCAAATGAAATACCCTCATCATAACGTTTATTTTTCTTCCAATAGTTAATAGTAATGTTATGACATACCCTATAAATCCAAGAATTAAAAGATAACGAGGTGTTAAACGAGGCTGATTTTTCATATGCTTTAACAAATACTTCTTGTAGTATATCTTCTAATTCATCTGCCCTCATACATGATATTCTTGTAATATACCGCGATAGTTTATCTGTATATCTATCGATAATTAATGCATACAAATCAGGCATATCAGCAAGCCGCTCCATGATTTCTTCATCTGAAAGATGTATATGTTCCTCTATATATGATGACATGTACTATGTATTACAGCTTACTCCAGGTTTTCTTTCACCTCTGCTGATGAGTTTGAATTATTTCCGAAACAATTTTGATGACCATAGTTAAGGCAAAGTGTTCTGAGTCGTTCCCGCTGTAAAAGAGCTTTCTTGGCTTGTTCATTTAAGTCTTTTCTTTCTAAATAATTAGCACTTCTCTCAAGTCTTTGCTCAGCTGTTAGTCGATATGCTGGAAGATGTGTTTTCATCATAATGTCTAAATCTTCAGATAGGCCAATTCTAAAAATGAGCAGTCCAAACAGTAATGAAAACAAAATCGAAGCGAGAACAATCATCCCATTATCTCTCCTCTCGCCTTCATCTGTCCGCTTATAATTAAACCAAGCACTCCCAGTAAAAATAGCTAATAAAAGTAACCAAAAGAATGGAATACTCTGTACGAACAATGTTGGAGCTTCAAACAAATTTGTTCCTTTATAGAATTGTGACCCAATGATCATCTCCTGTAAAATTGCGGCAAAACTTATAGCCCCAACAACAACAGAAACAATAAATAGTAATCTGAAAAAATAATTACGAGTAACAAAATAAAACTTTGACGTTGGTTTGATTCCGTTATCTCTGATGTCTTTAAGTACTTGTGATTTAATTTTGCTCATAATCATTGAATTTACTGATAAATTGTTTTTTCGCTCTCTTCATCCTCGTGCCGACTGTGCCGACCGATGAACCCATAATCTCGGCAATTTCTTTATAACTCTTCTCTTCCCAGAATCCCAAGATCAACATTTGTCTATACTGCTCCTTAATGTTCTCAAGAGCGTACTTAGTTCCTTCTGCTACATGACCTCTATCCAAATCCTGCTGTATATTATTCTCGTTAAAAAGTGTCGCAACAAAATCAATATGCTCATCAACTGAAATATCAGTGAGCTCTTTTTTATGCTTCCTCCACCAGGAAATAGTTTTATTGTGTGCGATTCGATAGATCCACGATGAAAATTTCATGGTTGGTTTATAACTACGAAGATTTTGATACACAGACAAAAAGATATCCTGTAATAAGTCTTCTCTGTCTTCTGGACGCGCACCTGAAATCGACCTGATATATCTATCAAGTGGTTTTTCATATCGATCAATAATGTGTCCAAAATTATCAACATCCTCAAGTGCACCGATAATTAGTTCATGATCTGATGTGTCATTGTCTACAAACATACTAAATAAAAACAGAGTGATATATCACTCTGTTTGTTATTGTACCTTATGCTTTCTTCGAATTTTTCTAATCTCTTCTTGCTCTGCTTGGTCAATTGCCTTCTCTCCAGACTCGGCAAGCTCTTGAAGTTCTTTGTCTGATAATTTTAAATATTCTGTGACTTGTGTAATTAGATACTCTTTGTTGTTGTTCTCAGGTGTTTCTAAAGTAATATTCATCAGAGCTTTCAATATGTATCCTATTTGTTTACTTGGCTTAAGATTAAATAATTCCATAATCTCATCACCGTTAAGTTTGAGGTCTTTTACAGAAATAGGACTTCTCATTGCCTCGTCCATCATCGATACATATTTACGTAATCTATATGACTTCGCTTTTGGCCTCCCCATTCCGATACGATCACAAATTCTTAGACGTATTAAATCCCACACATTATCTGGACCTACGTTTCTGATAATTCTACGTACCGCAGAAAGTGTAATTTGATCAGGATCTGAAAAGAACATATGCCACCGTACTAGTGTGGTTACTTTTTCGACTGTTTTTGTTGGAAACTTAAGGTCTTCTAGTACTTTTTTAGTAACACGTGCTCCAACTACCTCATGACCATAAAATGTATAGTCATTTTTTTCTTTTGAAAACCTACGAGTTTCTGGCTTTGAAATATCGTGGAATAAACCTGAAAGCCTAATAATCATAGGCCAGTCTTTGTCAGCACCATGTTGCATAGTTCTAATGTTATGCTCAAAAACATCATAAATATGTGCTCCGTTCTGTTTCACGCCGATACCACGTGATAGATGTGGTGAAATATGATCTAGCACGTGCAATTCACTCGCTAATATCAAGGCATTCATTGGCTCTTTCGTATTCAAAATTTTTATAAACTCATCTCTAATTCTTTCACGTGATATTTTGTGTAACAGTTGATTGTTTCTTTGTATTGATTCTTGAACGCTTTTGTTAATTGTGAAACTTAGTTGTGCTGAAAATCGTACAGCCCTCATCATTCTCAGAGCATCTTCTTGAAACCTTGTATCTGCATCACCTACTGTATTAATGACCCCTTGATGTAAATCTTGGATGCCTGAGTATAAATCAATTATTTCTTGTGAAACAGAATCATACGCAAGTGCGTTTATAGTAAAATCACGTCTTTCAAGGTCCTCAGCTAATGTTTTAGCAAATTCAATAGTATCTGGTCTTCTATTATCAGAATATATTGATTCTGTTCTATATGGTGTAACCTCAACTACTTTTAATGACTCTAAGCGTGTTTTTTCCTTGAGTTGTTCTTTTGTTTCATCTGAAACTTCCTCATATGCATATGGGTTATATACTATAGTTTCATCTAATGTAGTTACTTGTGAAACAATGTCATCATTAACAACTCCTACGGTACCAAAATCATTCTCATAAAAAGTATGCTCAAATAACTCTTGAATTTGTTCAGGAGTTGCATTAGTAGTAACATCCCAGTCATTTGGGATTTTTTCAAGCAAAAGATCTCGTACACAGCCTCCGACAAAGTAAGATTCATACCCTGCATCCTGTAGAGTCTTCGTTACATATGAAACTTCTGCTGGTATATCTAAGGAGATTTTTGTCATGAGGGCATTATAACACTCTACGATTCCCTCACCAATGTTTCGTGTGAAACACTATACAGATATAATAAAATCGCCACAAACAAGTCGTGACGATTTTTATTATTACTATTGTTTCTTGTGAAACGTCGTCTCTTATTTATCTTCTAACAAGATATTAATACCTGGCAATTCTCCATCAGAAAGGTACTGTATCATTGCACCCCCAGCGCTAGAGAGGAAAGAAAAGTTATCTTGTTGTTGACTCTTATAAATGGCAGCGATAGTGTCTCCACCACCAGCAATTGAGTCAACAGTAGATGAGCCCACTAATTCAGCAAGTTTTTCGCTTCCAGCTGTATATCCGCCTTCGTAATAACCTAACGGACCATTCCATAAAAAGGTGTCTGCATCCATAAATACTTTTTTGTGTTCTAAAATGGTTTCAGGTGAAACATCTAATATGTTATCTGTATCTAAAATATCTTCTAGTTTCTTTTCTATTTGTTCGCCTGATTGTGTTTCACACGTAACAACAGAAGGAAGGATAAACTTATCACTTGCAAGTACTTTCCGTAGTGAATCTTCCTGTCTTTGTGTCAGTTCTTCAATAAGTGAGACTCCTGTCTTGTAGCCAGCAAGTTTAATAAAGTTATTGGCCAAAGCACCTCCTATCAGAATATGATCATAGATAGAAAGGAAAGATTCGATTAATGGTAGCTGAGTATCAAATTTGGCACCACCTAATACGAATACCGAAGGTGAGATTGGTCTAAGTGCTTTTGCAAGCATAGTATGTTCCATATGAAACGTTACACCACTGAATTTTGCCTCACGACCAAATAAAGAAGGAATACCGTATGTTGACATATGCTTCCTATGAGCAGCAGGGAATGCTTCATGAACGTATATATCAGCGATTTCAGAGATAACACGTGATAGATTTTTGTCATTTTCTTTTTCAGCCTTTGTTTGACGCACATTATCTAGTAAAAATATGTTACCAGGCTCTGCTTGTTCTAAGTCAGATTTCAATGTAGAAACATTAGAGTTAAATTCCTCTGTACCATATGAATGGAAAAAGTCTTTATAAAACATCATATTGTGTACATAGTCAGCCAAATATTCTGCTACCGGTTCGAGGGTATCATCCAGGTCACGTCCCATGTGAGCTAATACAATAATAATAGCTCCTTGCTCCTCAAGATAGTTAAGAGTAGGGAGGAACTTTTTAATTCTGAAATCATCGTCAACTAATCCATCAATAATAGGAGCATTAAGCTCTGCACGAACCAATACTCGTTTCCCTGAAAGATCACCCGTGTATTCAGTAATGCATGTAGGTATTTCTTGTATATTCATAATAATAGAAGTATACCAAAAGAGGCCCTCGAGCCCCTTTGTTTCTGATCATGGAAGCTAAGCAAGAGAGGCAATGATTGCCTTAACCATCTCTGGCTTATGGGAAGCTCCTCCAACCAAGAATCCCGATACGCCAGGAACAGCGGCGAGTTCATCCGCGTTGTGATCCTTAACAGAGCCTCCATATAAAATTTGAACTTTGTTAGCACGACGCTCTCCGTAGATGTCTACTAAAATCTTTTTAATTAAGATAAGTGTAGAAAAGAGATCGTCTGTAGTAATTGATGCCCCTGTCCCGATTGCCCAGATTGGTTCATAGGCTAATACAATTTTTGAAGAATTCTTGTCTGAGATAAGCTCTAACGAGCCCTTGAGTTGTTCTGTGAGCAAGTCCACATATCTTCCCTGAGCATCTCTATCATCTTCACCAAAACAAATAATGGGAGTGAGTCCTTGCTCTAGAGCTATCTGTGCTTTCTTTGAAACCATTGTGTCTGTTTCGCCAAATTCAGCACGTCTTTCTGAATGACCCACAATTACATATGAACATCCAACTTCTCGTAGCATCGCAGCTGAGCTTTGTCCTGTATGTGCACCATCAAATTTAGTTGAAACATCTTGAGCACAAAGTCCAACAGGCGACACGTCAGAGATTAATTTATGTACGAACGGCATAGGAGGCGCCGAAACTACCTGTACGTCTGGGTGTGCCTTAGCGTATTTTTTGTGAGCACGGAGAGTTGCCTGTGCCTCTTTAATATTTGTTGGTTTTAATTTCCAATTGAATGCAGCAATTTTTTTCATATTAATTGTTTAGATACTTAAGAATGTCACGAATACAAATCTCTCCTGCAATTGATCTGAGTAATGCGTTCTCCAACACAGATCTCTTTTCTGAGGTTCTCACTTGTTTTTGAAACACTACTTTTGTTGGTGTAATAGATCCGCATAATCTTAAAATATCAGCAACAGTAGTTACTCCCCGTACGTACAAGGTCTCATAGGTTTGGCTAGCTCGTTTTCGAGTAGGAATTTTTTTACGAGAGGTAAACGAAACTTCTGATAATTTTTTAACTCCAGTGTCAATTACACCCTCATGATGTAAAAACTGAATCAGTTCACCTTCAGAAATATACTTGGTGACCGTTGCGATCTGTGAACTGGTAAGGGCCGATTTCTTTTGTTCCTGTATATCCACTGACCTGAACGTTGCATGTGAGAAGATGAGGTTGAATGCTGAGATAATCTCTGGAACAAATAATTTATTATTATCAAGTAAAGTAATAAAATTCTGCATGGTATCTATTTCAAGTACCGCTTGAATACCTGACTTAGTTGCAGCAAATACTGGGGCATGGTGCGCTAAATTAAATGGAGAGAGACCAATCACGTCTGGACGTGCCTGAAGTGTCTGCATAAATAGCTTTTTTGAATCTTTTTTAGAGTTAGAAGCTAATTGACTCACCCGAGGTAGTACCACTTCGATTGGATCCTCCAAACTCATCACTTCTTTTTGTTTTGCCGAAATATGTTCCAAGAGACCATAGTATGTCCTGGTCACTCCAGTCTTTTTAGCACCAGTCACCAATATCATCTTCGAGTTAGCAAGATATTTGTATACCAATTCTTGTTGTCCCACTGATGTCACGATGTACTCAAGAGAGTCAAATAATGTTCCTTCAGGTAGCAGTCTCACAACAGCTTTTGTTCCATGAGGTGTCTTAAAGAGCAATACCTGTAGCGAAATATCACCACCTGTAAGCTCTGCAACTGCATACCCAGAAACCACGCGTGCTGTCTCTTTTTTGAGGACTGGTGCGTCAATCATGTGCCGTAGTTTAATAACCAAAGAAGGCATGATTGACTCTGGCAACTTCATTGCATCATAAAGGCCTCCATCAATACGGTATGAAATACTTGTATCATATTCCGTTGGGGTAATATAGATATGTGAAGCTTGCGCCGTCTGTGCATGAGCAAGTACATTCTTAAATAGCCGTTCTGTAGAAAGATCTTCTGCTATCTCTTGTGCAAACTCGTGAGGCACATGCTCTTCATGACTCTTAAAAGACTCTGGATTTCGAATATTTCGGAGCTGAGAAGTTATCTGTTCTCCAAACGTTTCTGCTTGATTCTTTTGATATGTTTTTAAAACTAGTTTGAGTGACTCCGCATCTGTTAAGTATGGCACCACTTGCTTATCATGCATACCCTCGATTTGTTCAACTGCAGAAAGATCAACACACGCAACTCCTAAGTGCGTGTCTGAGCTTTCAAAACATACCAACCCTGCAGTACGACTGATTGGTTCTGGAATCATCTCTAATGTTTCTGGTGCGATATGTTTTTTGGTGAGGTCAACAAAAGACACTCCTCGAGTAAGAGCTATGAGTTTAGTAATCTCTGCCTGTGAAAGAAGACCTAACTCTAAAAGGGTGTGGGGAAGGGACTTGTTCTCAGTGTGAGCTTTTTGCTCAACAAACTGCAAATCTTCATGCGAAAGCAGTCGTGATTCTAAGAGTGTATCTCTAAACAATCGTGCATCTAAATATGTGTCCATAAAAACAAAGTGATTAATCTACTACAATTTTTCTTATTGTAACATCTGACACCCCATCGACAGAATGTAATACAAAAAGAACGAGGCGTACGCCTCGTTCTTTTTGTATGTATTAATTATCTGGGTTTGTTCCGATTTCTTCAGAGAAGTTTGGGTTCCGTCCTACTTTGAGAATAGCCTCTCCAACAATGTCAGCTTGTCCAGCATTTCCTGAACATGTAAGGAGGAATCTATAACTTCCTGTATCTAATGGGTCTGTTGTTCCTACCTTATATACAGTCTCTGAGTAAGCAATATCAGTTACAGCATCTTTTGTTGGGGTAGAGGTCCACGATGTACTAAACGTTGGTGTCCATGAACCAGCAGACAAGATATCTGCTGAAGCAGTACACTGATCACCACTTGCGAATGTCGCTGTCCAATTAAGCTCTGTTGGATCAGCAAATGGTACATTCTCACTATCAAGTGCAAAATCCAGAGTAAGACGCTCAACATTGACCAACACTTGTTCGAGAATTGGATCTGGATACGTGATTGGGTCCTGACTATCACACGTTAATGTAAAGTAATTCTCAAGTGCGGTTAAGTTTCCAGTTGACTCTGAATTACCAGAACCTACCCCTTTTGCTCCTGACCATGCTCCACTTGCCGTACACGAAGAAACAAAGAGTGCGTCCCACCTCAATGTAGTACTTGTATTAAAAGGAATGTTTGCATCATCTACATACAACGTTAAGCTCGGAGCAGGTGGTGCAACATAAATCAGTAAATCTCTCGTGA
>CALLVB010000087.1 GCA_938010795.1 Minisyncoccota bacterium | reverse complement strand
TGGTGACGTTCTTTATTGGAGGTAATCCAGGTATGACAGGAGATCTAACGCTCTGGGATCTTTCATTCTATCCAAACCTTCTAAACTTTAGGGCGAATGGAGCAGACTACACAGGAGACTTGACTGGCTGGTCATTTCCAGCGCGACCAATGAACTTGTTCTTGCAGAATAATGAGTTTACAGGTTCTATTGCTGGTTGGACAATGCCAACTAACATGAACTCTGTTAACTTATCTAATAATGCATTTGCAGGAGATCTACCGGATTTCTCATTATTAACAAGTTTAAGTGCTGCACTTTCAAATATTAATGGTAATCAATTTGAAGCATCAACACCTGCGCTAGATGCAGCAGCAGATACAGCATTAGGAGAAGATTATTCATTAATTCAAACTATTGCACCAACTAATGCATCAACAACTTCACAAACAGCGACAGATATTGTTGTTTCAGTTGATACATATGAATATTCTGCAGTGGGAGACTTTAACCTTACGTACGGAACTGCAACGGCAGGACCATACACAACAGGAGCTGTAACAACAGCACGTTCAGCCGGGACAGACATCACTGTGCCAGGACTGACGGTTAATACACTGTACTTTGGTGTGGTTGAAGCTGAGACTCCAGCAAACGCAGGGTCAAATGTTCTTGTAGCGACATCAACAGAATTCTTGATGGTACTGCAAACCATTCCAGATCTTGCAACAGCAACTGATGATGGTGCATCAACAACAGATGATGTGACATCAGTAGTTATGCCTACTATTGATGGTGAATGTGTGCCTGGAGCAACAGTAGAAATCTACATCGATGGTGTAGCAACAGGAGATACTGGTGTATGTGCACCAGCTGGAACATATTCAATTCCATTAACAGCAGCGCTAACCCCTGGAACATCATATGATGTAACACAGGTGCAAACTGATGTTGGGACTGGACTTATGACTGGAGAATCAGAAGCATTAACAATCACTATCGACTCAGCAGTTGATACTGATGGTGATGGACTTACTGATTCAGAAGAAGGAGCGCTTGGAACTGATCCAAACGATGCTGACTCTGATAATGATGGTATTAATGATGGAGACGAAGTGACTGGTCTTGACCTTACGGCAGGAACTGGAGATGAAACAGACCCACTTAATCCAGATACAGATATGGATGGAGTACAAGATGGTACTGAGCAAGGAATTGATACCGCAGTAGCTGATCCAGATGGAGCAGGACCACTTGAAGGTACTGATACAGGAATCTTTGTTCCAGATGCAGATCCATCAACAACAACAGATCCAAACGATCCGGATACGGATAATGGTGGAGTGTGTGATGGTAACGCAACTGTTTCAGGTGTGTGTACTGCAGGGGAAGACACTAACAACGACGGTGCAGTAGACGCAGGAGAAACTAACCCTCTTATTCAAGACGGAACAGAAGCTACAGTTACTTCATCAGGAGGTGGAGGAGGTGGATCTTCATCTAAGCGAGTATGTCGAGATCCAGAAGCTTCAAACTATGAAAAAGTAGGTGAATCATCACCATCTAAATGTGAGTACGATGATGAGCCAGAAGAAGAGGAAGAGCCAGCTGAACCAACAAACACAGACAATGGATCAGATGATCTATACGAACAATTACGAGCACTACTAGTGCAAGTACTTGCTCAACAAACATCTTCAGCTGACCAATGTCCATACTTTACTCAACACATGAGAGTTGGAGACCGAGACGGTGCACAAGGATCAAGTACTCAAGAAGCAGGAGTTTCTTCTGTAATCAATGAAGTAGCAAAACTACAACTTGAACTTAAGGCACAAGGATTCTACAACGGACCAGTTACAGGATACTTTGGACAACAAACCAAAGCTGCTGTAGACGCATGGCAAGTAGCACATAGAGCAGAGGTGCTTGACCCATGGGGACTTACAGGTCCAACTGGTTGGTTCTACAAATCATCAGAGAGATGGATGAACGAACTGAAAGGTTGTGATGACTCAGTAGTCTTAGACAACGGTGTTGTTCTAAACTAATTATCTGAAAATATAAGATACATAAAAACCACCCGGAAGGGTGGTTTTTATGTATGGTTATAAGTTGTGGATAAGTCGTATTTTGTGTAGAATGTCAGACACTATGTTGATACTACTATCACCTTCAAAAACACAAGATATTGAAACATTGGCTCCGACTGAGTTATTTTCTGATCCAATATTTGAAGAAGAACGGTGGCATGTGGTAAGGAAACTCAAAGAGATTTCACGTACCGAAGTTATGAAACTTATGAATATTTCAGAAAGACTCGTTGATACTCATATAGCAAGAACACAGATGTGGACCAAACGACACGCTCCAAAGAATTCAAAACAAGCTATACATCTCTTCACTGGTGCGGTATACGATGCGTTTCAGAACGAAATGTTTACGGCAAAACAGTATGCATATATGCAAAAGTATTTGAGAATACTTTCTGGAATGTACGGAATAATTCGTCCACTAGATTTTATCCAACCATATAGACTGGAGATGGGGACTCGTTTTTCTTTTACTCTTAAAGGGAAAGAGTATAAGAATTTATACACGTATTGGGCGAGTGTGGTGACGGAACATATATGTTCTCAAAAAGAGAATGTAGTGATTAATCTTGCTTCTGAGGAATACAGTAAGGTTATTAAACGTGATGAGTGTTCACTACAGTTTGTTGATGTAGAATTTCTAGAGAAGCAGGGTATCTCGCTCAAGCAAGTCACAATTTATACTAAGCGAGCCCGTGGTTCTTTGGCCTGCTGGATGGTAAAACATGGCTGTAGGACTGTTGAAGACATTAAGGAGTACAATGAGTTAGGATATGTCTTTTCAAAACGAAAATCTAACGATAGGAAATTAGTATTTATTAGAAAATCATCATGACATTTACTCTTACTAAAGAAGAACGACTTAAGTCCAAAGAAAAGAGACAGGAGGAATTAGAACAAGAAACATTCTCTAGGATTACCCTCTCTTTTTATAAATATGTACAAATTACAGACCCTCAAGAGATGAGAGATAAGCTTTTTAAAAAGTTTTATCTATTGAACTGTCGTGGGAGAATTTACGTAGCGAAAGAAGGTATTAATGCTCAAATGAATGTTCCAGAAGATAACTGGGATGAGTTTAATACATACATTCAATCTCTTGTTGAATTTAACGGAGTACCATACAAGATTGCAGTAGAAGAAGACAGAAAGTCTTTTATCAAGTTAACCATTAAAGTTAAAGATAAAATTGTTGCAGATGGTCTTGATGATATGTCTTTTGATTCATCTAATACCGGTAGATATTTAACAGCTCAAGAGATGAACGAGTACGTAGAAAACCCTGAGGCTGTAGTAGTTGATATGCGAAACGGATATGAATCAGAAATAGGTCATTTTAAAGGAGCTATTACCCCGGATGTTGATTCATTTAGAGAAGAGCTTGCAATCATTACAGATGAGTTGGCAGACAAAAAAGATGCACCAATTGCACTTTATTGTACCGGGGGAATTAGATGTGAAAAGGCCTCTGCATGGATGAAACATAATGGTTTTAGGAATGTGAGACATCTTAAGGGTGGGATCATTGACTATGCACATCAAGTCAAAGAGCAAGGTCTCGTAAATAAGTTTAAAGGAAAGAACTTTGTATTTGATGAGCGATTAGGAGAACGTATTTCAGATGAGATTATTGCGACATGTCATTTGTGTACAAACAGAAAGGCAGACAATCACTATCATTGTAAAAATTTATCATGCCACACACTTTTTATTGGTTGTGATGTGTGTATGAATAAAAAACAAGGATATTGTAGTACGAGATGTATAATATTTGATCGTTTGCCAGATAGTTATAAACAATGGTGGATGAGGAATTCATTTAAAAAAGAACACACCGTGTATAAGAAAAAGAGAATGAGGCTCAAATCATAAACTCCCAGATGTGGGAGTTTTTACTTGCTATAATCAAGTACATAATAAACCCTATATGAAAAAAATTATCTCTACGCTTATAGTTGTGCTCTATGTTGTGCCAACGATAATACACGCACAACCATTGCAGGTTCAGACAATTGAACGCCCTCCTTTTGTTATGGAACAAGAAGGGGTGCTGACTGGATTCAGTATTGAGTTGTGGAGAGAGATTGCCGAGGCAAATAATTGGGAATATGATTTTAAGGTGACTGATACCTTTACAGAACTCTTGCTAGCTCCGCAGGTTGGAGATGCAGATTTAGCTATTGCGAATATTTCTATTACTGCAGACAGGGAAGAGATTATGGATTTTTCAACTCCTATTTATGATGGTGGGATGCTTATGATGGTCTCAAAGGAGTCTGGTGGTAATGTATTTATAAGCGCCCTCACACATAAGCTATTTTTTGTACCATTCATGGTATTCATTATTATTACCATAGGTATAGTTTTCCTCTTGTCTCAAGTGGGACCTAAGCGGAGTATGCGAGAAGCAAGTAATATTCTTGTTGGATTTGGAAAAGATTACAAAAGAGGAGCAGAACGATTGGTTGCCGTTGTGTGGTATATGGTTGCACTAGCAACAATAGTTATGATGACTGTTGAGATAACTGCAGTCACTATTCTTACAGAACAAAACGAATCTATTTCGTCTGTATCTGACCTCACGTTTAAAAAGGTGGGTGTAATTCAAGGTTCGACTTCTGAGGCGTATCTGAGATCACTCAATATTAAGGCAGAATCATATGGAAAGATTGTTCCATTATTTGCTGCTATTGAGTCAGGATCACTTGATGTTGTGGTGCATGATGCTCCGGTGATTAGTCACTATGTGAAAAATCAAAGTAATGGAAATGTCCGTATTGCTGGAGACCTATTTAATAAAGAGCAGTACGGTATTGCATTACCAACTGGTAGTGAATATACCGAGCAGATTAACCAGACATTACGTCGATTCAGGGAAACGGGACTCTATGATGATCTATATAATAATTGGTTTAGAGAATAAGCATGCTTGAGTACTCAAAGATCAGACTGAGAAAGACGACTCACTTACTTATTGGTTTTTTTGTTGTAGTGTTTGGGGTCTGGCTGGTTGCTGGTCAATTTACTGTAGCGGCACAAAAAGGGAAAGATGCAGCAAAACAAGTTGAAGTAAAGCAGTTAGAAAAAGCATTGGCATTATATGATTTATCTCGTAATACATTTCCTAAAAATCTAAATAACCCCAATTGGTGCGAGATAGGTGTGAGATATGGTGATAGGCTTTGTTTATATGAACTAACTCGAGATGGGTATTTACCAGTGCTGCCAGTATCTCCAGACGAGTATCCATACTTATACAAGAGAGAAGGTTCACATGCATATATTGCAGTGGTTATTGATTACGATTTGAATACACTGCAGCAAGACACTTGTGATGTTGATGGTGTAGATATGTGGTGTATTAAGGTTCAACGATTATAAGTGCCTGGTTGTATTTTCAGGTGTATTTGATACTATTGCGACTATTCAGTACCTATATATGCCTAAGTGGTGGAATTGGTAGACACGCCAGCCTTAGGAGCTGGTGCCTTCGGGCGTGGAGGTTCGACTCCTCTCTTAGGTACAAGAATAAGAAAAAAGACCGTCAGGTCTTTTTTCTGTTTTTCTTGTAACCTAAGAGAGGAGTCGAAAGCCGGAGGTGGCATACAAGACGAGTGAAGTGAGTGCTTGTCACCGAGGCAGGACAGGAGATGTTTAATGAGTGTTAACGAATTTAGCAATCTCCGTCGATGAATGATCAGTGCAAGACCGTCAGGTCTTTTTTCTGTTGTGTGCGTGCTACTATACATGCATGAAATATTTAGGAGTAGACTACGGATCAAAACGAATCGGCTTGGCGATCTCAGACTCAGGAGGGCAGGTCGCAACTGCATACACCATTCTTGATAACGATGTAGATTTTTTACATGAATTTACTAAGATTGTTTCACAAGAAGGAGTTCAAGCATTTGTGATTGGTAAGTCTCATGACTTACAAGGCAATAAAAATAAAATTCAAAAGCATATAGATGCATTTGTTGATGTCTGTCAAAAAACTTTTGAGTTGCCAGTGTATGTTCACACAGAAGTTTTTTCTTCTATGCAGGCAAAGTGGGGTGTGACCAAACAGGTCAGGCGTGCCACTAAGTCAAACCGTATAGAAATGAATACTAAGAGCCCTAAACATATTGATGCTGGTGCAGCGGCAGTTGTATTGCAGAGTTTTCTTGATACTCAAAACTTGTAACAAATTGGTATAATGCAGATATAATAATTACACTATGAAATCAATACTAGAAAAATTTACAAGAATCTTTTCTTCACCAGAAGCACAAGAATTTAAAGAAGAACTAAAAGACACAGCAGATAAACTTCAAAAAGAAGCACAGGAAGCAACGGCAAAGGTGGTCGAAAAAACAAAAGAAACCACAGAGGCAGTTGCAGGGAAAGCAAAATCAGTTACACACGCGGTAACAAACGAGTTGAGGACTGATGGAAAAATTGGATATGAAGATTTTCAAAAAGTTGAAGTAAAAGTAGGGACTATTCTTTCAGTTGAAGAAATTGAGAAGTCAGACAAGTTGTTGTTACTACAAGTTGAATTAGGAGAAGAGAATCCACGACAGATCGTTTCAGGAATTAAAACTTATTTTCAAGATGTTCAATCGCTAGTGAATAGACAAGCAATGTTCGTAACAAACTTAGAGCCACGAAAGATATTTGGACATGAATCAAACGGGATGATCTTTGCGGTAAACGATAAAGATAACTTCTCAATCTTAGAGCCAGATACTGTGATCACTCCTGGTACACAAGCCTCATAATTTGTTCATGCAAGAGAATCAGGATACAACAACAGAAGAGCCAACAGTAACCTTGATGGAGGAGTCTTTAGAGGAGCTTAAACAAATGAGAATTGTTAAGTGGGTAGATCGCATGTTGGGTTCACGGCACGGTCTCTATTTGCTTCCATTAATTGTATTAATTGACACGTACTTATTAATACTTCCCTTAGAGCCTATTTTGGCTGTATACGCAATCAAAAACAAACGAGTGCCACTGTGGGTGATTGTTCTTGTTTCAGGAGTTGTATCGCTCTTAGGATATCTTTCCCTATACGCTGCAGGATATTATTTTAGTGGCGGGACACTCAGCTTTTTTGAAAACTATATTGGATTAGATCAGATTAACGAAGCGGGAGAGCTTTTAAAACGAACCATTGAATTTAATGGAGCTTCCGTCAATATCGCTTCATTATTTGCGTTTACTTCAGCTCTTGCGTCTCTACCTATTCCACTTTCTGTATTCACGTTTAGTGTTGGCGTCTTTAAGGTTGCTATCGTGCCCTTTACCGTCATGTTCTTTGTAGGTCGAACCATTAGGTATTATTTATCAGCGTGGGTAGGAAGGAAGTATGGAGTTGCTGCCTTAGAGGCTGTATTTAAAAATGTATTTATCTTTGCTTTATTTTTATTTGTGAGTATTGGATTACTTGCATATAAACTACTCTAATATAGTACAATAACAAGATGTTATTGCCGGTAGTTACAGAAGCGATTACTCATGCTCCAAAATACATTGCAGGTATCTCTTTTTCAGATAGGTCAATTAGGTTTGTTGAAGTTGAACGACACAAAGACAATCTACTTACGCTCTCTTCGTACGGACAAATTACTATTCCTTATGATGTAATGGAATCCGGTAAAGTCATAAACATGGTTGAGTTCACAGAAGTGATGAGAAAATTAAACTCATCACTCAATTCAAACGCACGAGTCATTATAAGAAAAGATGATGATCATCATAAAGTAGATGCGCTTGCGTTTGCTGGATATACAGATATATATCTTAAAGAAGGTATTGATGCACTACGGGGGATCTTTATACCATGGCACACTGATGCACAACGTATTTGTTTGTTTGCAAACTACGATACAACGTATGTACTGAGAGTAACGGGATATGACACTGAATTACTTGGCAAGATTTCCAAAGAAGAATTATTTAGTCCAGGAATAGGAGACGTGCTTAGGTCATACCTCGAAGAGGCGACAGACCCTCGAATTTTAATGGCTGGAAAATATGAAGACGAATCATATGTAGAACAACTCGCTTTGTATGGTTTGGTAACAGAAGAGACTACTATTTGGAAGAACTTATTTGATTTTTCCAGATATATTCCTGAGATCCCACAGGATGAGTCATATCAATATACGGTCCCTGCGGGATTAGTAGTTGCTGGATTAATGGGAGATAGTGAGAAGATTTCAGTAAGCACACCCACCCGCTACGTATCTCATAAGTCAAATAAGAGCAACAAAGAGAAAGGAAAAACAGATACAGTAATTTCAAAAGAGACAACAAAGAGAAAGGAAAGACGAGCATCCCAGGACCAAGGAGGATTAGCAGACTTTTTGGTAGATGTGCAGCCGCTTACTAAGTTAGCTGAAGATAAACGAAAGCAATCTGAAAAGAAATTATCAAGAAAATATACTAAGTTACTATAATAAATATATGGAAGTACGAGATGCATTTGGGAACGAACTTGAGACTGGTGATACGGTCCAACTCACAAGGGAACTCAAGGTGAAGGGTACAAAGATCTCACTAAAGAAAGGAACAGTGGTTAAAAATATTAGACTTACTGATAGTGTTAATGAAATTGACTGTTCGACAAAGCAGATCAAGAAGCTGGTTCTCAGAACAGAGTTTGTTAAAAAGAAATAATCTGACGCCGGTCGTCGGATTTTCTTATGCTAAGATTGTTGTATATAAGCCATATCATCAATACATTATGTTTAAGAAAATACTACTAGTAAGTGTCGTTATGTACTTAGCCTCGTTCTCGGTAGCGTACGGGTTTTGTACGTGGGGGATTGTTCCGCAAAATAGAGTCTTTGAACCACTCAACGCTACAGAGGTTTTGATTCATTATGATGACGGTCAACAAACGTTAGTTCTTCGTCCTGAATTTAGAGGTAATGCACACGATCTTGCTATCGTATATCCAACACCATCAAGACCTTCGGTCACAGAAGCACCCATCAGAATTTTTGAAGAACTTAATGATGCAACCAACCCATTTATTCCACAGCCACTTCCATTAGATGATCTTGTATTTAGTGTTGCTGAGGCAAAAGTTGAGTCGGTGACTGTTATTGAAGAAAAACAGGTAGGTGATTTTGACGTAGCAATTCTTACTGCAACTGATAGTGATGATCTCATCGATTGGCTTCAAGAGCGTAACTATGAATTTGATGATGCCGATGTAGATAAGGTTGACTACTATGTTGCACAAGAAGGATTTTATTTCATCGCGCTTAAGATTACTCTTGGGCAAGCACCAGTTCTTAAAGGTGCTCCGGTTGAAGAGTTAACGAAAACAGCACCACCATTATTTTTTGGAGAACTTTCTCCATTGGAAATTAGTTTCAAAACAGATACGCCACAGCTGCCGATGCGTACCCTTAAAAGTACTATGCCAGCAATGACATTCGATCTGTACACTCTTGGAAGTGACGCATGGTACATTCCAAGTGTAGACACTGTGTACGCAGATATTGTAGATAAAGAATTTCTCTCTGAGGTGCCCTCACTTGCAAAATATGCTCCACAAGGGAAATGGATAGTGAGACAAGAAGTTATTTTTGAACCAAAGAACAGTGATCAAGATGTGTATCTCATCAAGAAAGATGCGTTTATGCCTATTGACCCACAAAATCAAAAGCGATTTAGTCCAGGAGATCTTAATACGAGCACAGGTATTCTCCCAGGGACACGGGGTCGTATTGTTGGAGAATCAACATATGCGTTTACACGGAGTTTAACTATTGGTTCTCGGGGAGAAGACGTGCGTCAATTACAACAAGTTCTTAACGAGTATGGATTTACAGTTTCAGCTACGGGAGCTGGTTCAGCAGGGAATGAGACAACGTACTTTGGTAATAGGACAAAGCAGGCACTGGTATTATTCCAGAACTTCTATAGGGCAGAGGTACTTACTCCTGTTGGACTCACAAGTGGAACAGGATATTTTGGCCCATCAACAAGAACGTTTCTTAATAACTAGCCCGTATGTTATTACGAGAAACATTTAGGACGTGGTGGCAAAAACCTAGGCCAATTTCAGACATTGAGGAGGAAAGATCAGTCAGTTTTTTAGAACTTTTTTATGATCTGTCGTATGTAGTGATCATCGCAGAGTTAATTCACACACTTGGTAAAGAGGTGAACCTGGAAACAATCGCAGGTTTCATGTTCTTGTTTTCAATCACGTGGTGGGCGTGGGTGAACGGAAGTTTCTATCACGAAATGCACGGAAATAACGATATTCGTACACGAGTATTTACGTTTGCTCAGATGTTTGCTCTTGCAGGTATGGCAGTATTTATTCCAACTGCACTAGGAGATGGACATACAGGTTTTGCACTCTCATATGCACTATTCGCAGGGATTATGACGTTTTTGTGGTGGCGAACGGGATATCATGATCATGACCACCGACCCATGTCGTATCCTTATACACTTGGTTTTGCATTCATTACCGGAACATTCCTACTCTCTGTGATAATTGCAAACCCGTGGACATATTACATGTGGGTTGTGGTCGTTGCATTCTCTATTTTAATGCCACTCATTCTTTCTAGGACACAGCGTAATGTGGAAGAACTTCATAAAGAAAATTCTCAAAAAATTAGAGCATCTCTGGTGGAACGGTTTGGGTTATTTACCATTATTGCTCTAGGTGAGGTAATTGTATCTGTGATTTTGGGGGTAAGTCATTACGGGTCAGTTAGTGCAGAGTTAATACTTGAGGCTACACTGGGTGTATTTATTGCAATTGCTATGTGGTGGGTATATTTTGATTTTGTCTCACACCGCCTGCCTATACAAGTTCAGAATAAACGCTTTGCATGGCTGTACCTACATTTACCAGTTACGATGGCTATTGCATTTGTAGGAGCATCACTACTTAATATTCTCGAGCACTATCAACCACATGATCTATTACAACCGGTTGATGTGTGGTTACTGGTACTTCCAGTATCAATATTTTTATGGTGCATAGTAATGCTCATTACTACTATTGAGATCAGAGAAGAAGAGCAAGAAATTGAGCGTAAAGGTATGGTTTCAGCTTCTATTTCAGGTGCATGTATCTTGCTGGTTGGATTTATTCCACTTACTGCTGTGTGGTTACTGGTGATTGTTTCAGGATTCTTAATGTTCCCAGTTTTTTCAGCATTCCTGTTGTTGGTAAAAAGAATGCATAACCAACAGCTTTCCGGTGGGGTCACACTGAGTCAGCAGACAGAGCCCGCACTTGAAATGGGTTATAATAAAGACATGAAAAAAACAATAATAATTATCTTAAGCATTATTGCTTTGGTTATACTGGCGGTTATTATTGCCGGTATGTATAAATTTAATTACTTAGCGTCACAACCTGGATATAACGCAGATGGAACAAAAGTTGTATCATTCGAAGGGTGTGTAGATGCTGGAGGAGAAGTTCGAGAATCAGACCCAAGACAATGTTCTTGGGATGATATTCTGTTTGTAGAAGAAGTAAAAAAAGCGGAAGAAGTCCAAGAGGTTGAACAAACAGAAGAAGTCGAAGCAGAACAAAATGTTCCACAAATCATAAGTCCACTCAAAGGAATAGATACCGGAGTTCTGATCGGTATGACCAAAGATGAGGCAGACACGTTTGCTGTTGAACATGGTACTAATTTTCGTGTAGTGAAAGAAGACGGTCAAGAGTTTCCAGTCACCTTAGACTATGAACCAGGACGTATTAGTGGAGTTGTTGAGAAAGGTGTTGTTGTTCAATACACTGTCGAGTAGTGTTTTAGTTACGAGCAACTATACAAAAGCACCATAACGGTGCTTTTTTCTTGTCCCCCGACTCGGTCGTGAACCTTGAGGGGTGAGACCCCATAAGCAATCTAGGAGGTAATTTTAATAAACAAATGACCCCTCTCGGTCTAGGGTTCATATAGAAGAAATGAGACAAATGAGACACTTATAGGGTTATTTCGTATCATTTTCTTTAGCTCTGTATTTAGGAGTGTAGTCCTTATAGTATTCGATGTGTTCAAAGATTTTGTATTCACCAATAACATCTTTTGGATGTTGATATGAATCCCATGTATAGACGTTGTATCTTCCTCTTATCTCTTTATCTTCAATATGGATATCTTTTAATAGTTTTTTACTTGGCAGGACACCTTCATTATCTGCCCGTAAGAAC
>CALLVB010000086.1 GCA_938010795.1 Minisyncoccota bacterium | reverse complement strand
AGCAGAGGTACGATACAGGTCAAAGAAAATTGTGGTTATCGCAGACCCACAAGTTGGATATGGAGTAACGGCAAATGCGATTGGGCAGCTGGGTATTGCTCTTGGTGGATTTACTGACTTAGATATTTTTGATGTGACGGCACTTCCTGACAAAAACGGTGTACGACATTATCCAGATGCACTATATCCAATGGCAAACCTAGCAGGGGACCAAAAGCAAATGGCAGAGTTTTATCAAAAATGTATAGATGCAGGAGTTCAAGTCTTTGACTTCTCAGATATCATGAGGAAGGCACACACAGACAAGGAGATGTTGGAAGGGTATGGAAGTCTTAAAACGAAAGATATCGGATACATTGCAGTAGGTGCAATCATCCCATCTGATTTTGAAAAGGAATGGATTTCAAAATTGAAACTATTTGGTAAATAAGACATGAGTAAACCCCGGCATATTCCGGGGTTTTTCTAGCTCGACAGATACCGCAGCAACTCCATTTTCTCAAGGAATTCAATAGCTTCAGTTCGATCACTTTGATTAACATTCTCTTCATCTAAACGACGTGATAAGTAAGAGTCACGATCATTTTGGAACTTGTTATTAATCTTTATCGTTTTTATTAACCAGAAGACAATTGAACTGAGAATTATGATTGCAAGTATTACAGTTAGTACAACAAGCCCATTCGAGAGGTTTGTCTTGAGTGAGTCCTGCATCTTCGCTGTTAATAGTGCAATAAGAATTAAAAGTATCATTGGCGTGAGAATACCAAAGACCCATAGACGTCCAAGTGAACTGACGTCTTTGTTTCTTTGTGTTTTGATTTCCAATAAATCTTTTTCGTTCATAATCGACTCGATCTTTTCAATAGCTGTATAGATACTCATGATTTTCTCCTAATGAAATACATTGAAAGGACAGGATGGTCCAGCTGATTAAAATTATGCACTTGTTAACAGAGTTGTCAACTTTTTAATACATTATTTTGTTACAATTCAGTTATGAATTACCACTCTTTAGAGACGAGGAAAGTGTTAGAGGTATTTGAGGTAGAAAAGGAAATGGGGCTAAGCCCAAAACAAATAGAAGAATCAATTGTTTTGTATGGAGTAAATAGTCTTCCAGAGCAACAAGAGCCATCTTTTTTATACAAGTTATTTAAACAACTTATTAATCCATTAGTTGCCATACTTATCGGAGCAGCTATCTTAACGTTGTTTTTACATGAGTATATTGACACAGTGGTAATCGCTATTGCGGTGATTGTGAACGTAACAGTTGCTCTTATTCAAGAAGGGAAGGCTTCACAAGCATATAAACTTCTTAATCAAAAACGGGTTCACAAGGCAGTTGTTATCAGAGATGGTGAGAAGCAAGAAATTAACCTACATGAGCTTGTGGTGGGAGATATCGTGCAGTTGTATGCAGGTCTCTATGTGCCAGCAGACATGAGAGTACTTGAATCGACAAACCTATCTGCAAACCAAGTAGTCTTCACAGGAGAGTCAGTAGCTGTTACAAAAGACGTTGAGCCAAGCGATACAGAGCTTCCATTCGAGCGCTCATCAATGGTTTTTACCGGAACAACTATTGGTTCAGGTCTCGGTCTCGGAGTGGTAACAGCAGTCGGTCCAGATACTGAATTTGCAAAGATCGCTAACTCACTTGCAAGTATCGAAAAGGAAAAGTCACCAATTGAAAAACAGTCAGAATATATTGCCCGAACTATTAGTATTGTGGCAGGTGTCATTATCGTATTGATCTTGTTCTTGGGTATATATAGGGGGCTTCCATTTTATGAATTAGTGCTTTTGGCAATTGCGATCGCTGTCTCTGCAGTTCCTGAAGGTCTACCATCAGCTATTACAGCAATTTTGGCATACGGAGCAAGCCTTATTGGTAAAGAGGGTGGGTTAGTTAAGAATCTTTCTTCTGCTCAAACCCTCGGATCTACAGATGTCATTCTTACTGACAAGACAGGGACACTTACTTATGGAGACATGGAAGTCTCAGAGATCATCACTATTAATGCGACAGACCACGCACGTGAAAAGACATTGACTTATGGGTTATATGCAACAGATGTATTTTTTGATTCTCATCACGCTCATTTTGTTGGTGACGATGTTGATCAAGCAATTGGTAAATTTTATATTGAAGGTGGAGTATATGTACAGGGGCTGCTTGATAAGGCAGAGGTTATCTCAACAGTGCCGTTTGATTCTAGAAATAAACTATACGCAAGTCTCAGGCAGTTGGATGATACACGAGGTATTTATACCAAAGGTGCGTTTGAAATATTGTGGGAGCGTTCTTCTCAGGTTCTAGATCAGGATAAAGCACGAACAAAGACAGATACAGACTATGAATTTTATAAACATATTGTTGAAAAAGCAGCAACAGAAGGTAAGAGAATTTTAGCTGTAGCACACAAGGAAACATCGTCATCAGAGGTAACACTTGATGACGTATCAGAGCTTATTTTTTGTGGCTTGCTAGTAATGGAAGACAAAGTGAGAAAGACAGCAGCAGATTCTGTATATCAAGCACAAGAAGCAGGTGTTTCTGTGATTATGATTACAGGAGATGCACCAACCACTGCTAAGACTATTGCGCTTGAAACAGGTATTATTTCAAGCCCAGATAGCACAGTCATGCTTGGTGAAGAAATGTCACAGTACTCTGACGATGAATTGTTTACCATGATGGACGTAGGAGGCCTCAAGGTATTCTCACGTGTTTCTCCGGATCATAAGCTGCGTCTTGTTGATATTTTTACAGAGAGAGGAAAGATCGTGGCCATGACAGGTGACGGAGTAAATGACTCACTAGCGCTCTCACGTGCTGCAATCGGTATTTCTCTTTCTTCAGCAACAGATGTTGCAAAAGAGGCATCTGATCTAATCTTGACCGATAATTCATTCTCAGGGATTATCTTTGCCCTTAAAGAGGGGAGGAGAATTGCGTCAAATATCACAAAGACTATTATTTATCTTGTCTCAACCTCATTCTCCGAAGTGTTGGTAATTGCTGCGGCACTTATCTTTGCGCTACCTGTTCCGTTTTTGCCTGCACATATTCTTTGGGCAAACATTTTAGAGGAGGGTCTTATGAATTTTGCATTTTTATTTGAACCTAATCGTAGTCCACAAAACAAACCACGTAGAATTATTAATACACAAGTGATTCAGGCCATTGTTTCTATTAGTATTTTAAACTCAATATTATTTGTTGCCCTGTACGGATCACTCTATGTGTTTACAGATACAACACTTGAGATGAAGCGAACCATTATGTTTGGAGCTTTGGCCGTAAGTGCACTCTTCTTGTCGTGGTCAGTACGTTCTATTTCAATGCCGTTTTGGAAGATAGACCTTTCATCAAACAAATTCTTTATTGTTGCGATGATTATTAACATTGTTTTGTTTGGACTTACTATAGGAACAAGTGTTGGTCGTTCAATTATGCATCTTGAGCCACTCACAGGTCTCGCTCTTGTAGGATTATTGTTATTTGGAATTCTCAATGTACTCTCGGTTGAATTCACAAAGTGGGCATTTTGGAGAAATAAAGAGCCGACAAAGTCGGCTCAAGTTCCTGCATAAATTCGTCATTACATATGTGATGCAATCATTCGCTTGATAAGGGTCTCATTTATATTGTGATATAGCCATCGTGCAATAAGCAAAGGGCTTAACAGTATTGTTCCGAAAATCATAAATCTACCAAGATGACTTTTTGAAAGATCTTTTGTTTCGTGCCAGATAGATGAGAAAAAATCTACAACTGTAGTATAAAGAGCAAGTCCGATCAGGCAAGCCAATGTTGATGCCTTTGGTGGTTTGGGTAGAGCCATACTATATTCTCCTATGTGTCTCTTGGATACAGGATAACAAATTTC
This sequence comes from Minisyncoccota bacterium, assembly GCA_938010795.1. Taxonomy (GTDB): domain Bacteria; phylum Patescibacteriota; class Minisyncoccia; order Phycocordibacterales; genus JAHDEI01. The sequence continues at coordinate 1,888 of CALLVB010000086.1, read as the reverse complement.
TCTTGCACATCAAACAAATTGTGTTAAAATTCTGCGCATGTTAAAAATACGACTACAACGAGTTGGGCGAAAGCATGATCCTTCATACAGGATCGTTGCTACTAACCAACGAACTGGACCAAAAAGTAACAAGCATGTTGCAATTTTAGGGCAGTACGATTCAATTAGAAAAACAACAAACATCATTGATGCAGATCAAATCAAAGATATGATTTCTAAAGGAGCTCAAGTGTCTCCTCGAGTTCACAATATTTTAGTAACAGAGGGTGTACTAGAAGCGAAGAAAATAAACGTTCTTCCTAAAAAGACTCCAATTGTGAAAGAACCAACAGAAGAAGAACTAGCAGCAGAAGCTAAGGCAAAAGAAGACGCAGAGGCAGCAGCTAATGCACCAGCAGCTGAAGAATCAACAGAAGAGGCAGCCGAAGAAGCACCTACAGAGGAAGCTCCATCAGCAGAAGCTACTGAAGAGCCAGCAGCAGAATAAATAAAAAACATCCGTACGGATGTTTTTTGTTATACTTGTTACATGAAAGCAATCATTCTCCTTGCCGCACTAGTATGTATCGAATTATTATTTGTACTCTCACCATGGTCTCCAGACATTTTTGAGACACAAGATGATAGAGACTTCACACAAGAGGTATCAGAAAAAGACATAGAGTACACATTTACACTTCAAGATTATTATTCTAGATCATTACTGTTAGAATCACGGGTCGATGCAGCATATGACGGATTATCAAAAAGACAACGAGTTGCTGAGTTATTGATGCCGGCAGTAGGTAGTAATGGATATTCAGTGTCAACGATCGAGAATTTAATTGCAACTGACGCTATAGGTGGGTTCATGTTGCTTGGTACAGGTGTGACTCAATCAGACATAGAAAGACTAAAGCAAAAAGCATTATTGTATAAAGATGTTCCACTACTCGTTTCAATAGACGCAGAACCTTCGTTGGTTTCGTCTAGACTACCTGCGATTGGACGTATCGATAGCACAAATTCATATACAACAAAAGACTCAGTAGAGACAGTCGCTGGAAAAATATCTTCATTTATTAAAGAGTATGGATTCTCTGTGAACTTTGCCCCCGTGTATGATATTAATAAAAACAAAGCAGTCATTGGATCTCGTTCACACGGAAGCACAACTCAAAAGGCATCTGTTCTTGCTAACGCATTCTCAGAAGTATCGATGAACATGAATGTGGTACCGGTAGCAAAACATTTTCCAGGGCACGGAAACGTAATTGGTGATTCACACAAGTTATTACCAGTTATCTCAAGTGATCTGGTTGAGCTCGATTCATTCACTGCTGCAATTGAGATGGGAATTCCTATGATTATGACAGGACACTTAGCTGTAGAGGGAGGGAAGTACGACACAGGTGGTAAGCCAGCGACTCTTTCATCAGTAATTCAAAAAGATTTATTACGAGACGAATTAGGTTTTGAAGGAGTGGTGATTACAGATGCGTTTAATATGCATGCACTCAAGGGATTTTCAAACAAAGAATTAGCCTCGCTTAAAGCTGGTGCAGATATTATTTTAATGCCACAAGAAAATACTACCAAGTTAATTAACTCTGTCTTATTAGAAGCAGAACAGGACGCTATGTTTGCCCAAGAGCTAGAAGAAAAAGTGAAGAGAGTGTTGAGACTTAAGCTATCAACACCGAATCTATAATTTGACATATTGAATCATCTATTTATAATTAAATTCGATCTAACAGAAGGAGATTGATAATATGTTAGTAGATTTACAACTTGATGAAGCTCAGGTTAAGGTCATAACCAAAGAGTGCGGCAGTGATCAGTTTGAAGGGTATTTTTTTGTACCTATACCGAACAAAAAAGCTGGTCCTAATACCATGTATCTCCATTC
>CALLVB010000085.1 GCA_938010795.1 Minisyncoccota bacterium | reverse complement strand
CGTTGCATCCAGGTTTGGTGTTGTCAAGACATATGTCAGCGGGTTGTTGTCTGTTCTCACTGTGAAAGGTAGGTGTATTAGATATTCTGGGAACTGTTCCGTGATACTCCACTTGAGTGCAAGGAATTCCTGTTTACTCGAGTGGTATCTCGTTTCTGCATCATTGAGTATTCTGCTGGCATAAGCCACTGGGTGAAATACTCCATCTTTCTTTTGTGACAATACAGCTCCCAAAGCCGTCTTCGACGCATCTGTTTCTAACATAAATGGTTTGGTGATGTCTGCATAGATAAGTACGGGACTAGTCAGACATTTGTCTTTGAGCTCAAAGAATGCAAGCTTTGCCTTTTCGTTCAGTGTCACTTGTGGAGACCTTTTTCCTTTTGGTTGCGGTCCAGGTTCAGTTTTCTTTGTCAGTTCATGTAAAGGTTTTGCAATCTTTGCAAAGTCTTTTATGAACCGTCTGTAGTGACCGACTAGACCTAGGAATGACTTCACTTGAGTTACCGTAGTAGGCTCTGCGAACTTCGCTACGGCATCCAGGTTTTTCTTCATCGGTAGTATACCTTCTGCGGTGACCTTGTGACCGAGGTATTCTATCTCCGTCTTGAAGAACTCGCATTTACATGGCTTGAGTTTCATGTTTGCTCCCTGAAGCCTTTCCATCACCAAGCCTAAACGGTGAAGGTGTTCTTCTTCACTTTTGGCAAAGATGATGATATCGTCGAGGTATACTACGCAGATGGAATATATCAACTCTCCTAAGCATTCTTCCATGAGTCTCTGGAACGTTGCCGGAGCGTTACACAGACCGAATGGCATCTGCCTAAATTCATAGAAACCCATGTTTCCTGCCGTAAAGGCAGTTTTGTCTCTTGAATCAGGATCCATTTCCGTCTGATAGAACCCTCTCTTGAGATCTAAACACGAGAAGAATTTCGCTCCCTTCATGGCATTAAGCGCATCGTTGATCCTTGGCAATGGATAGGCATCTTTTCTTGTTTTCCCGTTGAGCTTCCTAAAGTCAATACAGAATCTCAACTCTCCGTCTTTCTTTCTAACCAACACCACCGCGTTACACCACGGGCTCTTTGATGGTTGTATCGTTTTGTTGATTATCAGCTCATCGAGGTGTTTACGTACTTCATCCAACATGTGGGTTGGAATGTTTCTGTATCTCTCCTTGTGTGGCTGTGCCCCTTCCAGAAGCTGAATTCTGTGTTTTACAAGATTCACACAACCCATCTCGAGTTTTTCTATAGCGAATGCTTTGTGATTCTTCTTCAACACCTTCAGAAGCTTCTGCTTTCTTTCTTCGGGTATGCCTTCCAACATCAAGTCTGTTTCTAGTTTTGCTTGCCGTTCTTCCACTGACAGGACGGGTCTGGTGGGGCCATCATAAGGCTTAGCATCTAAGACCTTTTGTAATTGTGCCTTCTCATCCATCCCGTCGTCATTCGTGATTGGCACTGCTTCTCCAACTACGACATGTTGACCGATTTCAATAGCTGTTGCCGTAGTATTCTTCAGCATGATTCTAATCTTCTTGCTTGAAGCTGGTACTTCATAAGACGAGCTTATACATTCCAGCCCCCTTGGTAAGGGATATTCACTGTCCCTTCCCGTTGGGGTTATCGCAATCAGTTGTCTTTCATGCTGGTTGTTGGCAAGGTTATTTAACCTTGCCTTGACGATTACTTTGGAGAATCCTGGTATTGTTGTTTGTTTTGCCGTAGATACCAGGAATGTGTTCCCGTTGTCGGGTAGTTCTTTTAGTTGTTGCACCTGTACTGCTATATCTTCAACTTCTACAGCTGCTTTTCTGCATTGCAGAATCGCATCTGATGTAAGTTGTGAAGCTGGTTCTAATGTAGTGCTTTCCCTTTGGATTGCAGACATTCTTTCCAGCGTAGATGTTCCAAGTACTAAGGGCACTTTCTTTCCTAATTTTGAGTCATCTTCTACAATGAATGCTACGGCATCTTCATTGTAGTGATGGTGTGTGATCCTTATGATCACGTGTCCGATGGGGAGCACTTTGCTTCCACCCACTCCGGATAGCATGACGTCTCTTCCGGTCATCTTGAAGTAGTGACTCATTGGTAAAGGTTCTAGTTCTCTTTCCTGTACCAGCGCCGGTGTTACTAAGTTTACTTGTGACCCGGAATCCAATAGGGTCAATGTTTCTCTGCCGTTGATCTTGATGGTTTGGATGTTTTGGGGACCTATTGCGTGATTGTATGGATTTTCCCATATTGATGGTTCTTGAAAACATCCGTGTGGAACCTCTGGTGTTTCTTCTTTTATGTTCATTATTTCTCTTGCCTTTAGTTTTGCCTGTTTTTTAAGATGTTTCACTACACCTCTCCTTGATACGCACATTGTTCGCTTCATTCTCTTCATGAAGGAGGGTTTCACTACGGCAGAATCGTTGGTCCCTAGCTCCGTTGTTATGCTTGTTACCATGAAAGATTGGATGTCTTCTCCTTCAGATGGGACCCTCTTCGGGGGCGAGCTTACTCCGCTGCCCCCGGCCTGGAGTTTCCCGACGGCTTTTGAGTCTTCTTTT
>CALLVB010000084.1 GCA_938010795.1 Minisyncoccota bacterium | reverse complement strand
ATCAGAAAATATAAATGCCAAAAATTGTGTGTTACGGTATATACCGGTACCGGTAAAGAAAAGTTACAGAAAAGTGCTCGCCTCGAACCCAGAGCCCTTTGCATAAAAAAGTTCCACTTCACATGCAAGTTTCAAACTTTCAACGGAATGTCAGTTACGGTACGGTACATACATAGATTAAGAACTATCATGTTTGTCTATGGACATAACACATGATAACAGCATCAGTTTCATCATGTCACTTTCATGAGTACCGGTAAGCAAGGCGTGCGTGTGTGCAGCAATGACGTAATACTATTTAGTATTTATCCATGTCGTTGGTGTGCAGTAACACTGCAGGCCCGCTTGAGATGGTCTCAACATGGGTGCCTTGATTTACTGTACGGTACCGGTAGTGGACGACTGCTTGTGCTCTCAGAAATAGTGCTCTGGGGCACACTGGGCAGGTATCTTCTTCAATCAAGCAATGTCCAATTCTTTGGTAAGAAGACAAGCAGTATTCCTTCCAGCCAGGATAACTGGTGCGTCTGAGGAAGCGGATGCTGATCTGTGTGGAATCGGACACATTGAGATTCAACGTCGTAATCCCAACTGAGCGGATCCTCGCATGAAAAATTTAACACTGCGTTAATAGGGCAGACATCCGCATACGCATCCTCAGACGCTCCAGTATAGATCAGCCTTAAATCATGTACAAATTCTTCACTCGAGGTTTGATCCAAGCTACATAAGGAAGGGCTTCCTTCGGAGGCCAACAATCGGTTTTCTCAGTTATGTAACTGAGATTCCATTGAAACTGGTGTATATTTTGCCTTGAAACTGATTTCCCTCAACAACTTTTTTGTCATTTTGTTTTTAATTCATCATCTACCGGTATATTTTACCTCAGGTGAATGTTCTCATAGCTAGATCTAAATAAAGCATTAAAAAGTTCGCCTCGATGCGGATATCTTCATTAGAGCAATTATAGAGTAATGCACATGGTACATGTATGCGTCACTCTCATTTTCCTGTGGCACTTAATTAAACATGTGTGTTCTATTTCCAGATTCTACCTGGGAAAAGGACTGTCACAACAGGTGAAATGGAAGACCCCGTGGAACGGCTGCTGGACTGCGATATATGCCGCAATCAGTTCACGGACGAAAGCGGAGATCATCTCCCCAGGAATCTCCCTTGCGGCCATACGCTGTGCGACTTTTGTCTCCGGCAACTGATTGACAATGGCAGTGAATTGCGTTGTCCGATGTGCAGGCAATCTTCCAATGCAAATGCAAAGCGAGGGGCAAAGCGAGGGGCCCAGAGTTTCCTCCATAATCCATTCGCGGTGGCCCTTCGCGACGAGTTCAGGAAGCGCCCGAAGATAGCACCGGTTAATGCGATGTGTGAGGAACACTCCAGACCCTCGCGTTTCTACTGCAGTGACAAAGGATGCCGCCAAACGATCTGTTTTCAGTGTTCCATCGAGCATCATCAAGGGCACCAGTACGAGGAGTTTGACCAAATGCTTGAAGCGAAGCAAAAGGAGCTGGAAAATGTGTTTGGCAGGGGTCGGGTATTTTTGCTACAAAAGAGGCAGTGTCTCCAGGACAACGCAGATGCAGAGAAGGAGCAATTTATGAGTAGCCTTAAGAAGAACAAAGAAGATGCAATTAAAGCCATCAAAGAGAGTTATAAAAAGCAGGAAAAGGAGTATAAGAAGAGATTTATTGTCGTCACGGATAACATCTTGGACATAGAGAAAGACATAGACAAGCTGACTGAAACAGAAGAGCACGTGAAAAGCAATAGCCCTGACCTACCAGAAATTCTGGAAATACTGGACGAAGTGAAGGAGATGAGAGACCAATCCAGAGATGACTGCAAGATATCACCTAGGGATGTCTCAGCAGAGGTAGTGAACATGGACGCACTACTGGGTCTGCTGAGCCTGTCTGAGAGAACGCATCCATCAAATGATGAAGCGGCTGTCACACTGGCAAGTACGTCTGCATGTCATTTCCAATCGATATTGATCTCCATTGCGGTGTTAATTGCTAGCGTCTTGTAGAGGTATTCGGCTGTGTGAAGGCCGCTGAAGAGTAATATATATATAAGTGACTTGGATCTTTTATTAGAATATCTGTGTCCGTAGTAATCTTCGACCTCAAAAGTATTTTGCATTCGCAATGCTGTAACGGTGTTTTGTTTTTTCTTTCTGTTTTTGGTGCCCCATCTGGAGATGGACATGCCTCTGGGAACACCAACATCGCCAGCAGCAGCGAGGGTAACCCGGCCAACAGTATGAGTATCAGCCGCAGCCAGGTCAAAGGCGAGCAGTCCAACGCTGTAAGTAGCAGCGAGAGTAACAATGCCGAGGCTGACCTGCCGCCTTGCACCTGCGAGGGCTACAACGGGAACACTTCTAGTAGTACAGAAATGGACAGCACTGACACTGCCGGCTGCAGGGAGGGTGACAACACTGATTATCCCATCACCCTGATATAACCAGAAACCTGCATATTTTCTTGTCGGATATGAGTCTTTCGTAATATAATCGCAAGGCTCTTTCTTGTGTTCTTCGTGCAGTTGTTGCGGCTCCTGGGGCTCCTCCTATTTATAAGGAACTGAAGGACCGGGTCATTAATTTGTATCAAACTGAACTTCATTTAGCAAAGAAATCAAATCACTAGCACAATACAAATGTGAAAGTTATGGGGCATTCTATTGTAAGTTTATAAATTGTTTCCCTTGGTGAGCTAGTATGATATCATTCCTAGTGTGAGAATAATCGCATAGAAGTTTACAAATTGTTTCCCTTGGTGAGCTAGTATGATAGCATTCCTAGTGTGAGAATAATCTCATGTGAATTCTGGCTTGGTATAAGAAGAATCGCATACAAATTACGAATTACAGCATGGTCTGGGGGTGTGAGAAAATTCGCAACCCATGGGAATACTCGCAGTGAACTTTGAGGTGTAACTTAAAGGTGCTCTTTCTTCTTTTGCTTGGTGGTTTTAAAGTTTGAAAGTGTTCTCTTTACGCGATCACACGATGAGAGATTTGTGTCTTTTCAGACTGTTTCATGAAACAGGTCTGTATCAGACTTGTTTTGTTCACTTGGTCAAACTTTTCTGTTTCAAGGTGTGAAGAAGAGTTGCAATTTTGCCAATTTGTTTTGAACTTCTTTCATCTTGACTCAAGTTTCATGAGACTTGTCTGAAGGAAATAGAACATGCTCTAATTTGAACAGACTTGTTTGAAGCAACAAAATTTCAGTCTGAAAGCTGTTCACACGATCAAAATGTCTGATCAGACTGTCTGAACAAACTGTTTCAACAAACAAATCTCATCGTGTGATCACGGCTTTATTAGCATTAGCATGCCTTTCTTTGCACTGAACAAACACAACCATAGTAAAGTCATTATCTAAACACACCTGGGGTGGTTATAAATGCATTGATTGTAATTTTTATTGTGTTTCCTTGTTTCAACTTCAAACGAAATTTTATTTTCATTTGAGGAATTCATTTAGAAATAGAAAGTGTCTTTAATTAAATTCCCAACACTTTAGTTTTTAAAGGTGATACCATACATATCAGGGAATGGAAAGATTGCACGGAAAAGGTTTTTTGCAAGGTTTTAGCTAGCTGAAAATCATGTCTACATTTGAAATCGACATCCTAATCAAGTTTTTAAAATTTTCTTCCTTTTGCCACTAAATTGTCAAATTCTGTAAAGTTTATACAAAGTTACGATCAAAATATCTTAGACTAAGTAACTCACATTTGATTTTCTTTATTATTGCTCACCAGAGTCAATGAATCATTGGACA
>CALLVB010000083.1 GCA_938010795.1 Minisyncoccota bacterium | reverse complement strand
CCTGAGTTTAAGTAAACCTTATTAACCAAAGAATCAAAGATATCCGGAAGACCGTCACTATTTAAATCAACAATAGTTGAATGTTTGTACGTTGGCCCACTTCCTGCCAGATATTCCATTGGTATATCTTCAGGCATTGTTAAGAAATCAGAAGGCTCCCAACCGTATCCAGTGTTTAGAAATAATTTTGAGTTTTCATTCTGTGAGCCTTGATACCAATGAATAATGTCTGGCAAAGCATCTCCATTGAGATCAATTAATTGTGATGCGCTGTGAGATCTAGACTTTGAATTTTTACCAAGAGGGACTGTTAGATATGATCCGTTATCTTCTTCTGGGATAACCCAAGAACTATCATGTTCCCAACCACTCCCAGTATTTATAAAGACCCTGTTATCATCAATGTGTGTGTTCTCACTCTGAGAGTTCCAATACAAGTAATCGAGTAGTCCGTCACCATTTACATCAGAAAGTAATCCTCCGTACTGTCTAGTGCCTGAATTATTTGACTCAAAAGAACCAACAAAGAACCTGTAAAAGCCATAGGAATCTTTTGGGAATTTCCAGGGAATTTGCTCCCACGTCGTACCCGTGTGTTTATATATATGTTCTCTATCTGCAGTTATCACATCAGGCAGACCATCTCCGGTAACATCCGCTGTTGCGTATTCGTGCGAACCAGACATTATTAATCCAGAAACCTCCTCCACCTCCAAAGAATTAATTTCCCATTCCCCAGTCTGCTCTCCATACTCAAAACCATATTCTGGCAATATAGTAATTACCCCGTCCTTGTCTTTACCTTCGACCTGGATAGACTCAATGAGTGACTTATTAGTGACTGAATCTGATTCTGTGTAATTAACCGTATGTCTATGTACCCAATTATTATTTTCTCGTACTTCAATTTCAAAAATCCGATAATTTCGCTCTGTTAAAAATCCTTTGTCATATTTCCTAAACGCGTCTTGTCGTGCTTCTCTATTAAATACTATTTCATAAATACCTGCGTATGAAATACGCTCTGGATACAAAAAATTCTCGTCAGTAAAATATGTATAGTCAATTACATTTCCATTCGTGTCTGTAGTAGAAGACAACATCCATTTTGATACCTGGGATGCGTCGGTCGGGTTATGTTGCTGTGATGCTGATGTGTCACCAAATAAATAGACTGTTCCATCCTTGGTAGTTACTCTCCATCCATTCGATAATTTTTCATATTTTCTAAATGAACCATTTTCAACACGTGGAACATATTCATCTCCGTTCTTTACCACTAATTCACCATCTAAAGACGAAGCATAATATCCATCTGTATACATAGTATTAATACCTTTCTTGTTTAGAGTCTCAATATAAGGAATCGAATCTTCCCACCCTGAACCATATGCTGAAAAATTATTTGCCCTATTCGAGTTGTAAATTAACTGAATTTGAGGAGTTAACCCATTAATTCCATTAGGTGTGAAAACGGCATACGGAAAGATAAGTGCACCCGACTCTACTGAATATTGATCAATACCAATATTTTTCTCTGAAATCTTAGGAGACGTAGTGTTTCCTTCTTCCTCGTTAGATAAAGGTTCGTCTTCCAGTTGTTCTGTTTCTGCTTGATCCTCTTCTTGTACTGGCTCTTCTGAGATAAGCTCTTCGGTCACCTGTTCTGAATCTTGTACGATAACGATCGGATCAGCAATGTCTGATCCTGGAAGAACAAGCTCGTCAGCATTATTCTGTTCTGATCCTTGTTGTGTTGTTTCTACAGTCACTTCTTGTGCTTGTATATCTGTTGAAGTCTCTTGCGCATAACTCGACAACGGACTTATTAAAAACGATACAAGAGCAATCCAAGTAACAACCTTACTACCTATCCAACTATAACTATTATGTGTATACATACTATCCCAAATTATTTTAATAAAAACACTCCTCATTAGCCGATCATGTTTAATGATTTGAAAACATTCGTACAAGATGACCGATTGAACATTTTCACTTCCCGCGCTTTTTAAACGTATATTTAAAATAACAATATTAATAGCATGAACGCAATTAGTTTCTGGGAATTTCTTGTTTGTAAGGTGTGGATGGGTGTTGATAGGATGTGGAGAAGTCTAGTCAACATCGCAATATGTAAAAAATAATCGTTTGTTATCAACGAATATTGGCAGTCTCAGGATATTCTTCTCTGTTCTCTTGTTGCTGTGTCCAACCGGTCAAAAACAGGGGTTTTGACCGGTTGGACATGTTGGCGGCGTTTCAATAGAGGTGCGTGATATGATTGCCTGTATGAAACAAGGTGTTGCACTTGGTGTTATGCAATCTGGTAAGAATATTTTTCTTACGGGACAAGCAGGTTCTGGAAAAACGTATATTTTAAATAAGTATATAGACTATTTGCGTGCGCGAGAAATTGAACCAACAATTACTGCATCTACAGGTATTGCAGCAACTCATATTGGTGGTGTGACGATTCATTCATGGGCAGCAACTGGTATTACATCAAGACTGACTGATTACGATATTGAGATTCTCCAAGAGAAACAATATTTGTGGAAACGATTTGAATCAGCGAAAGTTCTTATCATCGATGAGATTTCTATGATCTCTCCTGAACTGCTCGATTCGATTGATAGGATTTTGCGCGCATTTCGTTTTAATGCAGAACCGTTTGGTGGTCTGCAGGTAATATTCTCTGGAGATTTTTTCCAGCTCCCTCCTGTGCGAGGCCGTGGCGAACAACACAATCAAGAAAAGCGATATGCATGGCAGGCTGATGTGTGGAATAAACTAGATCTGACTATTTGTTATCTCGAAGAGCAACACAGGCAGTCTGGAAAATCACGACTCAACTCTGTATTAAACGAGATCCGGGCAGGTTCAGTTTCTGAAGACTCTATGAATTTATTACGTGGACGTTACCGAAAAGAACCAGATTCTGAAGTACCAGCTACAAAACTTTATACTCACAATATTGACGTTGATGCTATTAACGAACGTGAACTAGCTGCGCTTCCCGCTCACCCACACTATTTTGATATGACAGGTAAAGGAAATAAGAAACTTATTGAAACTATTAAAAAAGGAACGTTGGCACAAGACAGAATTGCGATCAAAGAAGATGCTCGTGTGTTATTTGTGAAGAATAATTATGAAAAAGGATACATGAATGGTTCTGTTGGTGTAGTTACTGGTTTTTCTGAAGCTGGATATCCTGAAGTTGAACTCATCAATGGTTCTGTTATCGAAGCGTCACCGGAAATGTGGTCTCTTGATGAAGGAGGAAAAGTACTTGCCTCTGTAAGTCAGATTCCTCTCAGACTAGCGTGGGCTATTACTGTACACAAATCACAAGGGATGTCGCTTGATACGGCTGAGGTTGATCTATCAAAATCATTTGAGTCCGGACAAGGATATGTTGCTCTTTCACGTCTACGGTCACTCGGTGGACTCAAACTAATGGGTCTCAATCAAACAGCATTATCTATCGATCCGGTGATACGTGACCAGGATGCATTGTTTATGGAGCAGGCTGATGAAGCTGAAGATCTCTATGAAGAGCTTACTGATGATGATAAATTGGACCTGCAAACAAAACATGTAGTACGACTCGACGGTGTATTAGATGAAGATGTAATTGAAGAGAATAAAAAAGGTCTCAAAAAAAAGCGACGTAAAAAAGTAAGTCCCCTCAAGGCAACCCATGAAGAAACAAAAGACCTTATCAAGGAAGAATACTCACTCGAAGAGATCGTTGAGACGCGCGGGTTTGCAGAAAACACTATCATTAAACATTTAGAAATCCTGCGTACCTATGAGCCTAATCTAGATATGGATTATCTCAAGCCAGAAGAAGATGTCATGGACCAAGTATCAGCAGCAAAAACATCTTTAGAAAAACGAAATAGCACCGATGATTTCCTAGAAGACGGAACGCTGAGGCTCCGCTCCTTATTTGAACACCTTGATGAAAAAGTTTCTTACGAAGAAATTAAACTCGCATTAGTTTTCCTCCTGTTCCCTTCATAACAATGAGTTGACTCAAATTAATCAGGTGCTATTATGATAAGTACAAGCGTCGGGGGACACTGGCCGGGCCAACCATTCGTTTCTTCTCTTTCTTGGGATGAATGGTTGGCCTTGGGCCGACGACTACTTGTGCACATAGGACTGTCACTTGATGGGCCTTTTTTATTTAATATGGGATATGTATCTGGTATAGTAACGAGTACTGGATGCTGAATCAGCCCCAGTGTCTGGTCGGGGTCCACATATCTTCTGGTCTGTGGACCCTTGACCTGCTCTTTATGTCTCAGAATAAGTTTCTATTTTAAATCCCTCACCGGGATTTTTTCATACCTAATTTTTCACACAATTTCACAAGAAAAGAAGGTTACTCTGATACAATAGGCTTATGGCTGAGTCGAATACTCAAGATTTTGTACCTATTAAAGAAATTCGCGGAGGAACCGTGGTTTTAGAAGACGGTTCACTGAACTCTATTCTTTTGGTTGCAAGTCTTAACTTCGCTCTCAAATCATATGATGAACAAATGGCAACCATTGCCCAATTTCAAAACTTTTTAAACTCTTTAGAGTTCTCTGTTCAAATTTGTATCCAATCTCGAAAGCTTGATATTAGACCCTATATCGCAACACTCGAAGAGAAACGACGCGACCAAGAGAACGACCTTATCAAACTTCAAATTAACGAGTACATGCAATTTATCCAAAACTTTTCTGATTCTGTGAACATCATGGATAAAAAGTTTTTTGTAGTTGTTTCATACACTCCACCAACTCTTTCTGCGTCTTCTGGAGGTAACGCATTGAGCAACCTCTTTAATCGAGGAGAGAAAGAAGAAATTACAGACGACGACGTATTCCAAGAAGCAAAATCTCAACTAGAACAACGAGTAGACCTAGTAGCTGCCGGAATTGGCCGGACAGGTTTGCGTCTAGCGCCTTTGGGAACAGAAGAAGCAATTGAAGTGTTTTACCGAATCTTTAACCCAGGAGAGTCTGAAAAACCAATCGCATTAACATAATCATCATGGCATTATTTGGAAAGAAAAAAACAAATAAAGATATCAATATTGCTCCTATTTTACCGAAGGAGATTTACCAATCTGCTGTTTTAGACTTGAAAGATGTTATTGCTCCTTCTGCTTTAGAAATCAAACCAAAAGAGCTTCACTTGGGAGAAAAAATTGTAAGAACATTTTTTATCATCTCGTATCCAAAATTCTTATCTGATAACTGGTTCTCTCCAATTGTAAACCTAGACAAAGAGTTTGATGTATCTATCTTTATTCACCCTGTTGATACACAAGCAGTTTTGAGAAAATTCCAAAAGAAAGTAGCCGAAGTACAATCACAAATTTATGACCGAGAGCAAAAAGGAATGGTGCGTGACCCAGCACTTGACTCAGCGTATCTTAACCTCGAGCAGCTTCGTGACAAACTACAACAAGCAACTGAAAGGCTTTTTGATGTTGGAATTTATATTTCTGTATACGGAGATTCGGAAAAAGAATTAGACAAGATTGAAACTGAAATTCGTTCTGTTCTTGAATCAAAGCTCGTGTACGTACGACCAGCATTATTCCAACAAGAACAAGGATTCAAATCTAACCTTCCTCTTAATAAAGACTTGCTACAGGTGCACTCCAAGCTAAACTCTGAACCACTCGCGTCGGTGTTCCCGTTTGTATCATTTAACTTAACTTCTAACCAAGGAATCTTACATGGGATTAACCGTCACAACTCTTCATTGATCTTATTTGATAGGTTTTCTCTTCCTAACTACAACTCAGTAACATTTGCTGCATCAGGTTCTGGTAAGTCATACGCGATTAAACTAGAGATCCTTAGGACGTTAATGTTCGATACCGAGGTAATTATTATCGACCCTGAGCGAGAGTATGAATACTTAGCTGAGGCAACGGGTGGACGATATTTTAATATCGCACTAACGTCAGAACACCATATCAATCCATTTGACCTTCCAGCTCCCCGTCCTGATGAATCACGAGCAAACGTACTCAGGTCACATATTGTTTCTATTGTAGGACTGATCCGAATCATGCTTGGCGGACTTACTCCAGAAGAAGACGCGATTATTGACCGAGCAATTACAGAAACATACGCGCTGAAAGATATCTCACCTGAATCAAACTTTGAAGACATTGAACCGCCATTACTTTCTGACTTTGAATTGGTGCTTGCTGGTCTTGAAGGATCTGAATCTCTTGTGCAACGACTTTCAAAATATACAACAGGAACCTGGTCAGGATTCTTGAACAAACCATCAAACGTAGATATCAACCGTAAAGTTGTTGTGTTCTCTATTCGAGATATGGAAGATGAACTTCGTTCAGTAGCGATGTACTTGATCACACAATTTATCTGGAACTCAGTTCGAAGAAACCTCAAGAAACGATTGCTCGTTATCGATGAGGCATGGACCATGATGAAATCTGAAGATGCCGCATCATTTTTGTTTGGTATGGCTAAACGTGGACGAAAATATTACCTTGGACTCGCAACAATTACTCAAGATGTTAATGACTTCCTCAGATCACCATACGGAGTGCCTATTATCACCAACTCCTCGATGCAACTCTTACTTAAACAATCCCCTACCACAATTGAAATTGTTCAAGAGACATTTAATTTAACTGATGAAGAAAAGTATCTACTCATGGAAGCCCAAGTCGGAGAAGGAATGTTCTTTGCTGGAACAAAACACGCAGCGGTTAAGATCATTGCCTCATATACCGAAGATCAAATTATTACTTCTGACCCTTCACAGATTTTAGCTATCAAGCAAGCAAAGCAAGATCTTGAACTGTTTGGAGATCAAACAAATAGTAAAAACTTTTAATTCTTAAGAAGCAAAAAAGCCGCCTCGTAAGGCGGCTTTATTTTATGCAGCTTCTTTCTGCATTTGTTGCTCCATGACATCCAAAATCAATCGTGTGTCATCTTCAATCTTGTTATAGCGACGTAAACGACGAGTCGCGTCTACTTCAACCTTATAGAATTGAATATGAACTCCAATTTGATCATTCCCACAATGTCCAGGGGCTCCCACAACTAAATATGCATTTGCTTCTGTTGGCTTGATTGCCAAAACTTCACGAATTTCATATTTGAAGAAAAATCCA
Organism: Minisyncoccota bacterium; assembly: GCA_938010795.1. Taxonomy (GTDB): domain Bacteria; phylum Patescibacteriota; class Minisyncoccia; order Phycocordibacterales; genus JAHDEI01. The sequence continues at coordinate 6,450 of CALLVB010000083.1, read as the reverse complement.
CTTCCCGCAGAAGTCTTGAAAAAGACTTTGTCTCCAACTTTCTCAGCGAGGTTGACTGGATACTCAGCTTCAGCCGTATCCATTCGCGCACCTTGCTTAGGATGTTGGGTAAACAATTGTCCATCTAGCTCTACCAGTGAATTAAAGACTAAAGGAGTCCTGGGGGTTTTCACATCGTCAATAAGATTAGTCCAATGCTGTTTCACAAATTTGTGAATAAGCGCTGGGCCTTTTGTGATGGATGTTAACGAAGAAACATCTTTTTTAACACCAACAAAACGAGTACCATGCCACCATTCTTGACACGAAATGCGCGTAACGTAACTGTCACGGGCATCTTCAACGTTTGTTCCCTGGGCCTGCTCTATAACCAACAGATGTGCAATAGGACCGTCACCACGATCCAACCTGGTATATTCACGTGGCTCACCTGGTCGATGTCCTCCAACTGAGTATGGACAATTACTTGCATCTTCCAATCTTAGAATGTGCGGATTTTTATTATCAATCGGCCCAGACCACTTTTGAATATATTCGTTGGTAACATCAGCGTGTTTCTTACAAAACTCGGCAGATGCATTACCCAGACGTGCTGCAACCAAAGGATCAGCTAAACACTCTTCAGTCGTTAGGACCTGTAAAAGTGGGTAACGATAGAGTTCACAATATGACTCATAATCAACTATGGCAACAGGGCCATAGTGACCGTCCTCAAGTTTATAAAACTCCTCTTGAGTAATTCTACCGCCGCTATTGTTGCGTGTCTTGTCTTTATACTCATGACTATAAGCCTTTTGAATACCCGAAAGAGTAGCCAAAGGTCCAATACCATGTGCAATAATAATAATTGGTTTTCCTGAGCGACCAAAACCAAAATATTCAGCAGAAGCTGTCGCGAAATAATTGCTCCATTCGACAGTAAATAGACCGCTATTCATACGTGCTGAAATAATATCCGGCAGTGTCGCAATCCGACCACCTTTTCCAGCAAATGTTTGTGCCTTTTTGTAGGATGAAACTAATCCGTTTGAGGCGTAAAATTCCATTGCTTCGGTTTTTTTAGAAGTATTTTTCATTATTTTCTCCGTTCCCAGTTTGTGGGTTTTAGAAGTATCAAAGAGCGCTAGACCATCTAGAACTAGATAATATTATACTTTGAATATAATTATTGTCAATAATATTGTAACCATGCAAAAATTGTTTACTCCAAACAGAAAAATCCATCAAAGCTGATCCGGAAGGTCACTTATATAAAATTACACACGCTCCGCACCAAGGAATTCATGAGCAGTATCACTCTTGTGAGCGATACGTTCGTGACGTCGCATTCCCATTACGATTCCCAGTGCAGAGAATTCTGCTAATAAATGAGATCCCCCATATGACATAAACGGCAGTGTGGTTCCAGTAACAGGAAGAACTCCCAGATTAATACCTACATGAATAAAAAAGTGAGCTAAAAAGTAGATAGCGACACCTCCCGTAAAGAGCATTTCAAAATTAGATTCTCCTCTCGTGGCTAAAAATGATAATCTCGAGATAATGACACCGTATAAAAAGAATACAATCATCAGACCCATGAATCCCCATTCTTCACCAAATGCTGAGAAGATAAAGTCTGTTTCTGACTCTGGTAAGAATTGTAGACGAGACTGTGACCCATACCCAACTCCCTTTCCGATCAGTTGTCCTGATCCAAGTGCAATCCGTGCCTGATTGGCGTTGTACCCTGTTCCCTGTAAGTCTGCTGTTGGATTAAAGAAGGTAAGAACTCGCTGTTTTTGATAATCAGCAAAACCAACGTTCCACAGCAATAATAAACATAATGCACCTGCTCCAAAAAGTCCCAACAAATGCTTCCAGTTAAGACCCGAGATAAGCACCATCCCAAACCAAATCAAAAATACAATCATTGCAGATCCAAAGTCGGGCTGAACGAGCACCAATAAGAAGATCACTCCTGCATATATCCCAGAAACAATCACATGTGAAAAATCAGCAATCTGCACGTGCCGCTTTGCAAAATACTTTGCCAATACCAATAGAATCACCACTTTTGCGATATCTACTGGCTGAAACGCGAGTGCACCAAAATTAAACCATGATCTGGCTCCTCCAAACACCGATCCAAATATAAACAGTGACGCGAGTAATATACAAATTCCTCCATATAACATCATCAGTATCTTTGAGTTCTTGAGAAACCGAAAATCGAATAATGCCAGAACAAAAAAAGCCACTAGAGAAATTGCAAGAGAAACTAACTGTTTTACAAAGAGTCCGTTTGATTCCCCAAACGAATTAATCGTAATGAGGCCAAATGCCACAAGAGTAAGAGCACTTGCGATAGTGATCAGGTCAATATTTTTATATAGTGAAAATAATCGCATGGACTAGAGCAAGCTAACTTCATTAATAAAAACGTCTATTTTAGTCACCTCTTGTGTAAATGGCTCGGGCCACGTATAAAATACTGATTCTGTTGAATCTCGTTCAATATATTCTAAAAATGTTTGTGAGCTCTGTGTTACGTTTCCTTCCTCATCATATAGGATAGCGGTAATCGAAAGATCTCGCTCTGGCACTATTCCACGATTTACTAATGAAACTTCTAGTTTTGGTTCAGTGTCTTGATCTTCTAGTTTTCTACTAGTAACAAATACCGTTTGATCTTGTTGCTCTGCCTTGGTCCAGGTACTTTCTCCTACCATTTGTAAAAATACTCGTGAAATCTCTTGGAAGCCAGTATTTATTGTTGGCTCAAAAATTGGCTTTTTTTGTGCAGGTAAAACGGTTACGTCTCCAAACACTTCACTGATAAGAATGTTGTCCTGGTTATATGCTTGAAAATGATACGTTCCGTCTAATTTCACGTCAAAGTTTGGATTTTCAATAAGTCCCGCGATATTATATACACCATCAGAAATTTTAAATGCACGACTCCATAAAATATTTGGCTCTGTTGCTTGGAATGGACACACAAGCTCACACGTACCTCCACAATCAATGCCCTCTTCATTTCCATTCCGGATATTATCAAAACATGAAGGAGGGCTAAAGAAAAAGAATGTATATATTGCAAACGCAATAAGCCCAAGTACTACAAAGATACCTAATAGAATAAGAGTTCGTCTTGTTTGTGCCCACTGTGACATAATCTATCCATTATAAGGCACGTCGGCTTATAAAGAAACTCTATTGCAATTACCGACATACTTTTTATACTAAAGAGATATGAATACAGATGAAATGAAACAAGCATTATTAGAAGAACAAGCCCTTCTTGAAAAAGAACTTGGTGGAGTCGCGGTTGTTGATTCTGAAAACCCAGGTGGCTTTGTTGGAAAAGAACCTAATATGAATGATGACAACCCGGCTGATGTACTTGAACAAGGACACGAGCAAGAGGTATTCTCTCGTAACCAAGCAATTACTAATGATCTGGAAACAAGACTAGCTCATGTCAAACAAGCTTTAGCTTCAATTGAAGCTGGTACGTATGGAACATGTCATACATGCAAAGAACAAATTGACACCGAACGACTCGCAGCGAACAATGCTGCAACCACATGTATCAATCACTCTGATTAGATATCCAGGTAAGAAGCCAGGGCGTACGCCCTGGCTTTTCTATATTCAACTAATTAATACCTACCGCCAGATTTCTTGCTAGGATAACTCGATGCAATTGGGAAAAATTTATACTGCACAACCAGATTTTACGGTGCCACATATTATTGAGATAGAGGTTGATATCTCAGGACAAGGAATCCCGAGTTGTACTATTGTAGGTTTGGCAGACAAAGCTATTGATGAATCACGCGAGAGAATCGCCGCGGCTCTTAAAAATTCAGGTCTTTCAAAAATTAAACAAAAGAAAATTGTTATCTCTCTTTCACCAGCAAATCTCAAAAAAGAAGGACCTTTATTTGACTTACCCATTGCGTTGGGAATTCTTTTGGCTGATTCTGAAGTTGAATTGTCATTCACTACTACTGATAAATTATTTGTCGGGGAATTAGCCTTAGATGGGAGCATAAAACCAATCACTGGGGCGCTTTCCATCGCAAGAGGTGCAGCAGAGTCTGGATTTACGTCCCTGTTTGTTCCACAAGAGAATGCACAGGAAGCAGCACTTATACACGACCTACACGTGTTCGGTGTTTCACATATTGTGGACCTTGTACAACACTTATCACAGGAAAACGCAGAGGTCACCAATCCCGATCTGCTTATCTCTACCACACAAACAACACCTCCCATGGCACCACCGAAAAGTTCTCATGATTTTTCACATATCATCGGGCAGGCGTCTGTGAAACGAGTTTTGGAAATAGCCGCAGCTGGTGGTCATAATGTGGCCATGTATGGACCGCCTGGGACAGGTAAAACTATGTTGGCACAGGCTTTTTGCACTATTCTTCCGCCCCTCACTCGGAGACAAAAAATTGAGGCCACCATGATACATTCGTGTGCAGGGGCCCTCGATACCACTCTCATCTCGCAGCCACCACTTCGTGCACCACACCATACCTCTTCGTATGTATCAGTCATTGGAGGTGGTGCTGACCCTAAGCCTGGTGAAATCACCTTAGCCCATCATGGCGTTCTTTTCCTCGATGAGTTTGTAGAATTTGATAAACGTGTCTTGGAGTCTCTCAGAGAACCCCTTGAGGAAAAGCATATTCGCATCGCACGCTCAAAAGCATCTGTTACATTTCCTGCAGATTTTATTCTCATAGCTGCTCTCAATCCACCCAGTGAAGTATATCGTTCTGGATCTCTGATCACCCCAGCGGACGAACGACGGTTCAGAAAAAAGCTTTCAGGCCCAATCATGGACCGGATCGATCTCTGGGTAGAAGTGCCGAAAATAGAACATGCAAAACTACTTGATCCAAACACAACAGAAGAGTCAAGTTTACATATACGAAAGCGAGTCATGACGGCTCGGACCTCACAACATATACGGCTTGGTCCTGAACGATTAAACAACTCTATTCGTTCTCAAGAACTACCAGGTCTTAAACTCAACAAAGATACTAAAGAATTATTAGATACTGCTGCTGAGAAACTCTCAGTATCTCCGCGGGTGTATCACAAACTTATAAAAATAGCCCAAACTATCGCTGATCTCCAACAGAGCGAAGAAATTACACAAACCCACATGCTAGAAGCACTTCAATATCGTCCCAAGGATATTCTTTAGTTTGTGTAAATAAGAAATGTATAGTAGACTTTACATTATTACAATAATATTAATTACTATGGAATACCTCGAACTACTTAAAAATCTACTACTGAGCCTTGTTACTCTTTTGTCTGGCGGAGATGTTTCACAAGTTGAACCTCCTGTTCCAGAAGTAGCTGCGCCTGTGGTGTCACAAGAATTTAGATCTCAAGGACTCTTAACAAATACCGATATTCATTCGATTGATCTCTCAGAGGTTTTGAACGGAGGTCCAGGCAAGGACGGCATCCCCTCTATTGATAACCCCACCTTTATCTCAATACAAGAGGCTGACAAGATCGAGGACGGCGAGACTGAGGGGTTGGCCGTCTCAATTAACGGAGAGCACCGATTCTATCCCTATACTATTCTTGTATGGCATGAGATCGTGAATGATACTGTTGGAGGAAAAGATATTTCTGTCACCTTCTGTCCGTTATGTGGATCAGGAATTGTTTTTGATAGAACACTCGAAGGTGGACTGACGACATTCGGAGTAAGCGGACTCTTATGGGAATCAAATCTACTAATGTATGACCGGGCAACCGAAACTCTCTGGTCTCAAGCCAAAGGAGAAGCCGTAGTCGGAGAACAGACTGGAGAAAAACTTACTGTATTAGATTCAGATTTAATTTCTTTTGAATCTTTTAAAAATAAATATCCTAACGGCGAAGTACTCTCAAGGAAAACTGGTTACACTCGAGCATACGGATTTTACCCATACGGTGATTATGAACAAAATGATACGTACATATTCCCCATCTCAAATACAGATACCCGATTTGATGGTAAGGAGTTGATGTATGTAGTACCTCTTACAAACAGCTCAGCAGCATTTCCTAGGGCAGCACTACTCACTGAAGGCAGTGCTACTCTTACAACTGACGAAGGTGTACTCACAGCACAAACTAATGATGGATCAATTACAGTACTAAAGGATGGGGTGGTACTTCCCGGCTACCACGAGATGTGGTTCTCATGGGCAACTCATAACGCTGAGGGAGGATTTGTATGGGAACAATAAACACCTGTTCTACTATATAAAAATGATAAAATGAAACCATGAAATATTGGTTTTATTTTTTAACTATTACATCGATTATATTACTCGTAATTCTTGCTGGGATGTTTATAGTGTTTAAAGAACAATATACTCTTCTTGAATCCTCTCGAGATACTCTCCTGCAACAAAATACGGAGTTACTAGAAGAAACTATTTT
>CALLVB010000082.1 GCA_938010795.1 Minisyncoccota bacterium | reverse complement strand
CCGGGTGCACACCAAAGAAAAAACTGACCATTAGTCAGTTTTTTCTTGTAAAAATTTTTTCGCTGCGACTCGTCCCGCTTCTATAATAGGTTCATAATTTTTTTTATGAACAGAGAACCCGTTAAATTCAGAGAGTTCTGGATTAATGAAAGAGACTCGGGGGTCATCGTGTCCATGCCACTGAGCGTTCATCATAATGTTAAATGAGTGTCTGAGATATGTTGCCATATCTTTTTTCCATCCGAATAACTTTTTCTTATGAAAGTCATCAGGCAGAGTATCTACCGGATTTACATTGATTGCAATGATGGTGTCTCCTGTATATTCATCTAATGCATCTTTGAGCGGAAGGTTTCGCGTCAGTCCTCCATCTACTAGATATTTTCCATAATCTGGATGAAGATATGGTTCAAAAATCATAGGGAGAGATACTGATGACCTGAGTGCGTCAGCAACATTTCCAATAGTTAATTGTACGTATGTTCCTGAGTTGAAGTCAGTAGCTCCTGCACGAAACAGGACCGGAAGATCTTGAATATTTTTATGTTCTAACACAGTGTCTAAATAATCACGCAAGCGTTGCCCTCGGAAGAGTCCTGTGTTGAGACTAGAAAAGTCTTTACCGATCTTTAGAAAATCAGTATCTAAGAAGATAGAGGTTATCTGAGATACGCTCATTCCTGAAGCAACTCCTGCACCAACAAGCGCTCCGGCAGAAACACCATATACGGCATCAAATTCATATTCTTGTTCGAGTAGCTCAAGAGCTCCTAGGTGAGCAAGTCCGAGTACGCTTCCTCCAGACAATACTAATGCTGCTTTCTTTTTCATCAGATGATTGTAACAAAACTATATTTAACTTGGTAAAGATAGTTTTGTCTGAAATTGAGATGATTAAGACATGGAAAAATTAAGAGCACATATATCTGTTGGAAAGAGGGGGGAAGATATTGCAGTACAATTTTTAAAAAAAGAAGGCTTTAACATTGTGGACAGAAATGTTCATAGAAAATGGGGTGAGTTAGATATCATTGCTCAACACAGAAAAACCAAGAGAGTCCATATTATTGAAGTTAAGACAATGAGCGGAAGCTACGCTTCCGCTCGAATGCATCCCGGAGAAAACCTCACTAGACATAAGTTAAAAAAATTAGAGAGGACATGCCTTCTCTATATTCAGGAAAAACACATTACCAATTGGCAGCTCGATGCGGTTTTGGTTTGGTATGACAAACAAAACAATAAAGCTCGTGCTCAATATATTTCAAACATGCAGTAGATATTTTATTGTGGTATTAAAAAAGCAGATGTTGATTCTGCTTTTTTAATTATTTCTTTAGATTTTCCCTACTAAGTCGATACCTGGTTTTAATGTATCTTCTCCTGGATTCCAGCTTGCTGGGCAAACCATTCCGTCATTTTCTGCTACAAATTTTGCAGCTTTTAATTTTCGAAGCAGTTCCTTTGCAGAACGCCCAATTGAATTATCATTGACTTCTGAAAGTTTTAGAATTCCCTCTGGGTCAATTACAAATGTTCCTCGTAGAGACATTCCTTCGTCCTCAATGTACGTATCAAATGTCATACAAAGTTCTCCTGTTGGATCAGCTGCCATTGGGTAAGTAATCTTTTTGATTGCCTCTGAGTGGTCATGCCATGCTTTGTGAGTGAATACGGTATCTGTTGATACGGAGATTACTTCTGCTCCTTCAGCTTGGAATAGTTCGTATGTGTTTGCCATCTCTTCTAGTTCTGTTGGACACACAAATGTGAAGTCTGCTGGGTAGAAAAATAGAATAAGCCACTTTCCTTTGTAGTCTGATAATTTTCCTTTTTTGAATTCTTCGTTGTGATAGTACTCGAACGATACGTCTGGTACTGGAAATCCAACGTGTGCATGAAGGGGTCCTCCGTGCATGTGTTTCATTTCATTAGATTCTGTCATAAGTCCTGATTTTATAATTACAAAATGTGTAATTGTGTGCTTTTAATTTAACGTTAGAAATTATATCATGGGTGTCAAATGAAGTTTACAAAATTCTTACCCAACTTATTCACAAGAAAAAAACCAGTACTTATTATTGTGGGTCCTACAGCTAGTGGTAAATCTTCTCTTGCTATTGAACTTGCTAAACAACACAACGGTGAGGTGATCTCTTGTGATTCTAGGCAAATTTACAAAGGGCTAGAAATCTTCTCTGGTGCAGTTACACCCGAAACGTCAGGGGGCGTGAAACATCACCTCGTTTCATTCCTGAAGCCAGGTGAGATTTATTCAGCTGATCTATTTATTAAAGACACACTCCCGATTATTGATATGTTACACACAGTAGATAAACTGCCAATTATCGCTGGAGGAACCGGATTTTGGGCACAGGCACTCATGTATGAAAAGAACTTTCCTGCAGTAAAGCCTGATTACCAATTCCGTGAAACGTTACACAGCAAAACAACAGAAGAATTATTCAGTGAACTACAGGAAAAAGACCCACGACGTGCTGGTATCGCAGATCCACATAATAGAAAAAGAATTATTCGTGCACTAGAGATTATTGAGCAGATTGGTGTTGTGCCGGCAATTCGGAATGTTACACGCAAAGGGTATTCATTTATTCTTGTATATCTACGTCCAGAAAAAGAATTATTAGATGGGCGGATAGGTAAAAATGTTTCACAAAGAATGGAAGAAGGGCTGCTTGTAGAATCAGAGCAAGCACTAGCTGGTCTCACGCATACTCAGGTAGAAGAGTTGGGTCTTGGATTTAAACATATACATAACTTACAAGCTGGAGACATTACTACAGAAGAGTTTGCAACATTGATCACTAGAGAAGAGATACAATACGCAAAACGTCAGAAAACTTTCATAAATAAACTGTTTAAAAACTATACAGGGAAAAAGATACTCATCGAGTCATTAGATCTTCAGGAGAGAATCAATCAGGTTAGTAAGATGGTATAGAGAATGTTATTATTAGTTCTTAGAAGGTCTTTGCAGAGGGCCTTTTCTCATGTTTAAAAAATAAGGAGATAACAATGAGTGCAATTGCAACGGTGGATGAGCTTTCCAAATTAGTCTTGGGTGAGTTTAAGCCACATGCATATTATCAAGAAACTCAATCTCAAATACATATAGTTTTAAAAGACGTTCCATATAATGGGACATGGACTAAAGACTTTGAGACAATAGTAGTGCATGAAGACATTGTTGGGGTTCTAATATACACAGGTGGTTTTAATTTTGCTCTTGGTGATACTGTTCATGACTTTGTGGAACGGATTGGTATCTATGCCAATCAAGTGGCAGAGGTTCCTGTTGAAGTGTGGGACACTTGTAAACATTTTCCAATAACTCCCCTCGAGAGGTTGTGATATTGTCGGCGCGTTTTGCGCACCGGCTTATTCTTTTTTGTTGATTGTAAACAAGGGTTCGGGTGGTATACTTTTTATATGAAGAAAATGATTCTTTTTGTTTTATTTTGTGCGGCAGCTCCTTTTTTAGCAACGGCTCAAATTAACCCACAAGATTTATCTGTAAAGATTAGTCCAGAACTACCAGAACCGGGAGACAGGGTTGTTGTTGATATTGAGTCTTTTGTGACGGATCTTGATCGATCCCGAATCACGTGGACATTAGACGGGACACAGCTCTCACAACAAATTGGTCAAAAAGAAGTTTCATTTACCGCCGGTCCTATTGGATCACAGCACACTATGATCATTACCGTCGTGACGTCTGATGTAGGAACTATTAGTAAAACTATTACTATTTCTCCAGCAACAGTTGATTTGATTTGGGAAGCTACAAATTCACATACGCCACGTTTTTACAAAGGAAGGGCGCTTAATGCTCACGAAGGAGGAGTTGTCGTACAGGCACTTCCATACTTTGTTGATTCAAGAGGGGCTCAGATAAATCCAAAGTCATTGGTATATACCTGGAGAGTTAATAACAAACCACAATTACAAGCATCAGGGTTTGGGAAAGACACGTTTCGTTTTATCGGACCTTCATTGTATCGAGCAAGTGAGATCACATTAGATGTCGAATCAACAGAAAATGATTTTAGAGCGAGGAGAACTATTACACTTAATGCACAATCTCCAAAAATTCTTTTTTATAAACAAAGTCCTCTTTTTGGAGAGCGTCTACTAAATCCAATTTCCGGAGGGACCCTGCAATTAGATGAAGATGAAATTCTTGTCCGAGCAGAACCGTATTTCTTCTCAGATGTTACGGATGGTTCTGTTGTGGATTATGACTGGAAGATCGATGGAAGAGAAGTAGTCACTGTTGGTGATAGAAATGTTCTCACGTTAAGAAAGCCAGAGACAGGTGAAGGGCGTTCGGCTATCTCTCTGGAAATAAAACATATTCCAAAACTATTACAATTCGCTCGTGAGTCATTCACTGCACGATTTAGTGAAGCTGCAAATAGTCCTCGGATCATTATTAATACTGACGCAAACGTATTTGGAAATTAAAAAGAGAAAAGACGCATAAGTACTTGAGTACCTATGCGTCTTTTATGTTTCCTCACCTTTATTTTTGAACAACATATCGAGCTGTGAGATATGTTGTCCCACACACAGTCCCACAGAATAAACCGAAAAGACCTTGGTCAAATATAAATGCACTAGCGCCAACAAAGACTGAGCAGTACATCAGGTATCGAACAATATCGAGAGGTTCACTGCTCCATAATTCGAAAACAATATTTGGTGCTTGTTTGTTTTCAATGACGGGGAGCACTCCTGCAAAAATACAGGACACTATACATATAAAGTAGAGAAGCGTCAGATTTACACCTGGATGAACAATTGCCGCATGGTGCAGTGTGAGTCCAATGATGACACCGAGTAGAGCAAGACCCATAGGTATACCTATTTCCGTATCGTCTTCTGGTTCATTGTTACTCAGTAACGCAAGCAGTGTTGCTATGATTAACAAGAGAACACTTGCCGGGACTTGTTTCCAGATAAAGGCGTTATCAGAGATACCATTTATAAATATAAGGAACCCTATCGGGCCACATATCCGAAGACGCGGTCCCGGATAGGACCAAATATAGTATCGTGAGGTGGGGTATGTAGAGAACGAGACATGATTATCCTCCTTGATGTTTCATGTTACCAGCAATAGTTATATCACTTAAAAAAATCTTGTCAAAACAAGAGATATGAGAATCAGATGTAGCCTCTTTTCCTTTCTTCTTTTTGCTTTATACTTAAGCTAATGGCACCAGGAATACCTAACATGAACAATCTGCTTAATAAGGCAGAAACAATAAAAAGCCCTCAACAGGAAATTGAAGTTTTTAAACAATCAGTTCAAGAAACTATGGATGAGGTATATGGTCGTTCGTTTGAAGAAACACCAGCATCAATCCAACACGACGTCGTAAAACAAGCTCTGGAAAAACATTACGAAGCATTCGCTGACGAGAAGTTTTCTAATCCCTTTGATGATGACAAGCACGCTGAAAAAATTGTTCTGGAGTTAAGCCCAGATGAAGATGATGCCAAGATGGGTGAGTTACTTGGATTGATTAATCAAGTAGGACTCATGTCTACTCTTAAAGTAATTGAAAAGACGGAGTCATATCATATTAAGGATGACTTACACCGACTACTGGTTCAGTACTTAAAAGAGGGATACGTAGTTAAAGATTATTCTGAGAAGCTCCCTATTGCCCAAGGTTTAACCATGACGCTTTTTGAAATCTATTTACCTAAGAAAGATGATGAGAACGAACAAAAGAAGGAGTTGAAAACATTACTCTCGTCGATGGAGCAGTTTTATGCAGGTATGCGTTCGGTTGCTGATCCCGCTCATCCTAAGAATTATTTCTCAGTTGAGATCGCTCTACCACAAGGTCGAGATGAAATTGTATTTTATTGTGCGGTCCCTGATGAGAAAGTAACAATTTTACGTTCTCAATTAATTGCTATTTTCCCTGGAATAAAAATTATCGAATCAACAGATGACTACAATATTTTTAATAAGAAAAAACATATTGCAGGATCAATTGCCTCGTTAGATAAGATCGATCTTTTCCCTATTAGATTATATGAAGAGTTTGATTACGACCCGCTCAATATTATTTTAGAATCGTTTTCATCACTCGAACGAGAGGAGGGTGCCTCCGTACAGTTAATGCTTGCCCCAGATGATGACTATATTTCAAAGCGTATTTATAAAGGCATGGAACGACTCGAAAAGGGAGATCCTATCGCAGACGCATTAACCATGAAAGACTCATTAATTAAAGGTCTTGGGAAGGCTCTCAACGAGGCGTTTGAAACTAAAACAAAAGAAGAAAAAGAAGAAGATAAAGAGAAGCGTCGAGATCTGTTGGGACGAACTGACAGAAAAGAGATGGTAGAGCAGCTTCAAAAAAAGAATTCAGGTTCGGTATTCAGAGCGAATATGCGGATTGTTACTGCTGGTAACTCAGACGCTCATGCGAGTTCAATTCTCTCTAGTCTTGAATCGGCATTTAATCAGTTTGAAGACCCAGCGGGAAACAGATTTTCATTTGATAGACAAAAGAAAGGAGATCTTAAGCGTTTAATTCAAGACTTTACGTTCCGAACATTTAATAAAAAAGATGTACTGCATCTTAATACTAAAGAGCTAACCACCCTGCTTCATTTCCATGCTAAACCAGAATCAGGAACAGATATTTTGAAGACGTCTCAATCAACTACTGCTGGAGCATCATTTAAAACAGTGGGGCAAGGCGCAGACTCATATGGGATGACGACACCAGGGCAAGTATTACTTGGAGTGAACCGACATCAAGGGGCTGAGAATAAAATTTTTATGAACGCGAAAGATCGGTTACGACATATGTACGTGATTGGACAAACTGGTACCGGTAAATCTATCTTGCTTCAGAATATGATCATTCAAGATATTCATAATGGAGATGGATGTTGTTTTATCGATCCTCATGGATCTGATATTCAAGACATTTTGGCAAACATTCCAGCTGAACGTTACAAAGATGTAATTTACTTTGATCCTGCTAATCTTGAGATGCCTATGGGAATGAATATGCTCGAGTTTGATCCAGCGTTTCCAGAACAAAAAACATTCGTAGTGAATGAACTTTTGTCTATCTTTAAGAAACTATACGGAGACACTCCAGAGTCTATGGGACCTGCTTTTGAACAATACTTCCGTAACGCAACGATGTTGGTAATGGAGGATCCTGCATCAGGAAATACTATGTTTGAAATCTCACGAGTGCTTTCAGATCCAGCATTCCGAGCACTGAAGCTTGCCAGATGTAATAACATGGTGGTGAAACAATTCTGGGAGAAGATCGCAACACAAGCAGGAGGTGACGCAGCTCTTGAGAATATCGTGCCATACATCACGAACAAGTTTGATGTATTTATGGCCAATGACTTTATGCGACCAATCATTGCTCAAGAAAAGTCAGCGTTTAATTTCCGAGACGTGATGGATAATAAAAAGATTTTATTGATTAACCTTTCGAAGGGTCGCTTAGGAGAGATTAACTCAAATATGATTGGACTCATTATGGTTGGTAAAATTTTGATGGCCGCGCTATCACGAGTTTCTTCATACGGACAAGACCTTCCTCCGTTTTACTTGTATATCGACGAGTTCCAAAACGTCACGACAAACTCAATTTCACAAATCCTCTCTGAGGCACGTAAGTATGGTTTATCCCTGACGGTAGCTCACCAGTTTATCAAGCAGTTAGATGAGGGGATTAGAGATGCAGTCTTTGGTAACGTAGGTTCTATGGCTACATTCCGTATTTCAGCTGAAGACTCAGAGTTTATGGAAAAGTACTATGCTCCTGCATTTGAAGCACGAGATATTATGAATATTGAAAACTGGAATGCGTACATGAAAATGTTAGTAAATGGTTCTCCTGAAAAGCCATTCAACATTGCAACAATGGCACCACGTAAAGGAAATATAGAAACAGCACAATTACTTAAAGAAATGTCAGCTGAGATGTTTGGTAAGCCGCGAGCAGAGATAGAAGAGCTGGTGAGGCGTAAGTACCAGTTATAATTTGACTTACATATAATAAATACGTATAATATAATTATGTCAGAAAACCCTCCAAAAATACGAATAAAGACTCCAGAAGAACAAGAACGAGTCTTACCTAAAGATAAGCAAGGTGCTGCGTATTCAATAGATACTCATGCCCCGTATTCTGCTTCAGAAGTTGCGCAACTAAACAAAGCCCATGGGCGATATGAAACATCTATTCAAAAAGTAGAAGTGGCGGAAATGTCAGACGAGAAGAAAGAATCTAAGCGTTCTCAATTAGAAGCAAAGAGAGAAAAAACTTTAGATACCATAGAGTCCTCCAATAGAGAGCGTGCAGGCATTGTATCAGCAGGTGATCCGGAGCAGTCTCCTCGAGAACGAAAGAAAGAACATAACAAGTTTGGCTTATTTGACCGATCAGATCAAGAAGTTGCAAAACAACAAGAATCACAGAGGCGAGTAAATAAAGTATATGCTGAGAGTCAGGTGGAGGCTGTTGTTGCTAAGAGTGAGATTGCACGGATTGAATCAGAGACATACCAGCCTGAAACTCATACTAATATGGATATCGTTCGTCAGGGAGTAAAGGAGGGCGCACGTGTGGGTGATGTTGAAGCTATGTTTGCTGCACGACAGACTGCACTAAAACAAGCGCTCGAACATGCTGGGAATGATCCTACACACATAGAAAAGATAAAGACCTCTGATGCTCAAAAAGAAGTTATTGAAAAATTAGGACATGCGTCTCTTGCAGATACCGCTTGGTCAGAAAAAAAAGAGGTCTTTGCAGCTAAAAATAGTTTTGAAAAATTTGAGTCTTCTGTGCCTCATGCACTAGACACCGCGCTCGGGGATGGTTTTATGGACCGTTACACCAAACGTGATCTTAAGCACGCATTGAATTTAGAGAAGGTTGAGCAGTCTAATAATCCTCCATTTATTAAAGGGCTTCGAAACCTCGGATACAAGACAGCCCGGGTTGCTTCAGAGGGTGGATCATACGGAGCTGGTGTTCTTGGAGCCGTAGGATTAGGAGTAGGATTTCTAGCACTCTTTGGGGTAAATGCATTTTTAAATATGATCACAAAGCAGGCAAGAAAAAGAATGCCAAAGTTTATGGGAGATTGGTTCTATGGAACACCAAAGAAAGCACATATTCGAGGAGGAGGAGGAGGTAAAAAAGAAAAATAAAAACAAACCGAGGTATATACCTCGGTTTGTTTTTATAGCAGTTATGTTACATATGCGGAAAAGTTGGCGGCAGTTACATAAGGTTGTGGTGGTATAATGGTCTCAAACTAATCCTCCATGCAACCAACATTTACGCTCAACTCAGAACAAGAAAAGGCAGCTACTATTTTATCCGGACCGGTATTGGTTCTTGCAGGAGCTGGTGCTGGTAAAACAAAGACGTTGACGGAGCGAATTATTAACCTGATTGAGTCAGGAGTACTCCCTCAGAATATCTTAGCTATTACGTTTACAAATAAAGCCGCTGGAGAAATGCGTGAGCGAGTGATCCAAACAATCAAAGACAATCCTAAGTTACAGTTCCCTGTTGCTGAAGTTGGGTTCACTCCATTTGTTTCAACATTTCACGCCCTTGGTGTTGTTCTACTGCGGGAGCAGTATCAGGTATTAGGCGTTTCAAAATACTTCTCTATTTATGACCGAGCGGATTCTAAGCGTGCCATCAAAGAAGCACTTGCCAGAGAGGGCCTTGATCCAAAAGTGTGGGAACCTAAGAAAATTATTTCTTTTATTTCAAGACAAAAAGGTAACGGAATCCGTTTTGACGATGTAAAAGATACGACGAGTGACGAATCAGACTCATACAGTCGAGATACCATGATCCGCATTTGGAAGAAATATGAACAAATTAAGGGGGAAGATTCATCATATGACTTTGATGATTTGCTACTTGAAACTGCGCACTTGCTT
>CALLVB010000081.1 GCA_938010795.1 Minisyncoccota bacterium | reverse complement strand
ATTACACAAACATAACGCGTATGCGTTATTTTTGTTTGTAATTTTTAGCTCCTGGTAGGGATCGAAGAGACTGAACGTGCGACGAATGAAATGAAGAGGTGAAGGACGGGGCAGCGAGTTCTTAATGAAGGAGACATGACGATTTTAGAATTGGCGCCGATGATAATTTATCCCTACCGGGAGGACATAAAACAAAATCCACGCATGGGCGTGGATTTTGTGCTGACTCCTTGGGTATTTGCGTGTTAATAACTTACCGTAACTCCATTCTCTAGTGTTTCTGCTGGTAATTTACACCCCACTAAATTATTAAGGAACCGATTGGTTGTTTTGTACTTGTATCCTGTTCCTTTGGTAAGCCCCCACGGTGTAAGCATGGTTGCTTTGAATGTTTCTTGGAACTTGATCATTGCTGTTTTCATGTCTGTTCCCCATGCTTCATCCAGCGGTCCAGTATAGAATCCAAGTTCAGACATGAGTATCTTTGTCTTTAGAACTTCGTTTGAATTATTGTTTTCTGTAGTTGAGTTGAACTGTGTGAAGTACGGACATTCAATTGCCGCAGAACAGTAGAATGAGTTAATCTTGTTTCTTGTCGTTAAGTACACATATCCTGTAGGCTCCGTAAGCCCCCAGATATCTAATACCTCCGTTTTGTATTTTAATTGGAACCGTTTCACCGCCTCAAAGTCGTCTTGGTTGTAGATACCATCTACCGGGAGTGACTCTCCTTGTCTGTCATTTAAGAAGTTTTGTAGTTTCTCCACTTCATCTTTGTCATTGTTTCGGTTAAGAGCAATGGTTTGTGTTAGGTATGGTGAACAGATTGAGGTTGATGCATCTACTACTGTTGCCGGTTTTTCTCCCTCTTCTTCTTCATACTCACACTTAGAAGGAGATGAAATACCTACTTTCTCATAGTTAGTGGCAGTAGGGTCTTTACATACTCTGTTGTTGAATGAACCTCCGTTTCCTCCTCCTGATGATGTTGATGTTGTAGTTACGGTAATTGCTGGTCCTGATGGATCATTGATGATTCCGTCAGCTACTCCGTCTTCATCTGTTTGTGGGTCTCCGTCTGTTACGGTGAAGGTTGCGGTGGTTACTGTTGTTGTTCCCAGTGTTGCTGTTCCATATGTTACTGCTGATGAGATATCAGAGTATGCAACACCTACTGAATTGAACTTACGCCAGTTCCAGGTTGATGTATCATATTGTTGTCCATAGTAGATGGTTACATCTGCTGAATCTCCTGGTGTTGCACATTGAATTTGGAAGTCTACTAGTCCCACTGGATATTCGAATGATGGGTCTTGTGCTGCGAGTGATCCTTCCGCCACAGCAGCATTTTCTGTAATGAAGGTACATCCTCCGGTTGCTTCGATGGTGGTGTAGTCTCCTGTGAGTGGGTTTGGTACTCCAGATACGTCACTTTGTTGTGCATCTGGTGTTCCGTCTCCGTTTCCGTCTCCTCCGTTGTTTCCTGCGTTTTCTGTGGAGTCTGGGTTGCCATCGTTATCAATGTCGTCGTTATCAAGGTTAACCAGGTTTTGATTGGCTACATCGGTCGCTGTCAACGCATCGTACGCAGCATCTACTGAAATTGGGTCTCCAAAGATTATTTGGTAGGACATATCAATGTCCAGTTCTGTGTCATCTACTCCTGTTATCACCACATCTACTGGAATTAAGACTCCTGCAGCCAAAACCACAGAGCTCTCAACCACTGAACCTTCTGTTAGGTCTGTGATAGTTACTGGTACAAGCACTTCTTCTGTTGGTGCAGATGATGGAGTCAGGGTTACAGTAGCAGTGTCACCATCCTCTGATGTTTCATTGTCACTTGTAGAAACTACAATGTCTGAGATATCGTCGTCTTGGTTCACTATTACCACATCAGCAATAGCAGTACCTGCTAGGTTGTAGTTGGGATCAGTAGAAGTAGACCCTGAGGTCACCACCGTCACATTCTGATTACCATCATCAACCACATCATCGAGTCCATAAATTAATACTAGTTGTGGTGTATTCCAATCTGCTGGAGCGATAGTTGTTGTGGTTGTAAATACTGGCGCTCCTGTAAAATTCAATTTAGCCTCACTCTGGTCAGCTAATCCTAGGATATCAATAGTTACCATCACAGGGTGTGTTGGTTGTGATGCCAAAGTTAGTGCAACCACAGCTGCTCCCGGTCCACTCTCAGAAGTCAGATTATTAGGAGTACTGACCATTATGGCTGCATTGTCATCATCAGTGATGGTATATGAGAAGGTATGGACATCAGTAGTGTTTCCATTTGCATCTCCTAGAACCGCTTCGCCTGTTGGGTTGGTTAAACTAAATATGACAGTCTCATTCCCTTCTGCAACTGAATCCCCTGGTAACGTCGGTACCGGAACAACAACAGCAGTAGCACTCGTACCGTCATATGTTCCCACAGGGATGGTGACGGTTGTTGGATTAGTGAAGATATAGTCAGAGCCCGTTGAAGCTGTTCCTCCGATAACAGAAACATCTACCGTTGCTACTGCGGTTGTTGTTCCACTTACTAGTAGTTCAACAAAATTGTCATTGGTCGTCTCGTCAGTTGAGACACCTGCAGCTGCAGAGAATTCTACTGTCGCTAGTGTTACCACACAGTTAGGGCTGTCGTTTGAAATTGGAATATCCCATTTAGTAGCGAGATAGCACTCTACCTCGTCAATTTCTGCGTCTGTCAGTGCTCGGTCGAACACAATAGCCTCAGCCAAATGACCATCTAGACCAAACCCACCACCAAAGACCGAACCGATTTCAGTCCGATGGGTTCCGTTAAAGTTACGTGCATTAGTGCTCACCGCAGACTCAACCCCGTTTACGTTAGTGACGTTGGTCAGACTATCTGGCGCACCATATCGTCCAGTTCCCACTGTGTATTTCCCAATACCTGGCTGTCCAACAACTTCGTTAAATGTACCTCCATGAAATAAAGCCAAGTTGCTGCGACCTACTCCCCCAAAGAACGCATGCCCTCCACCAGCATTGCTAGCAGAAGAAATGATGTTGTTGTACGGCGTCGCAGTGTCGTAGCGGAAGACGGCAAATTTGGTGTAACTGGTGTTAGAGGTGATTTGGTTTCCCTTTGCTGTTACCAGCGAGTCACCCTGGAAATCAAGTACGTTTTTGCCATTGAGTGCACTGTCGATATACAGTGGTTCGCGTGCTTCGTCAGTCAGCACGGACACGTGATTATTTTGACCTGATTTATCCAGCCAACATCCGACATCTCCGGTAGTTGCCGCGCTCTCTCCCGCTACACTTTGCCCAGTACAAGCCTGGTTTTGAAAGACGGTACTAGCGTCATCAGCATCGAGCCATAATGTGAGTCCTCCTGACACACCTGCGATATCTACTGCCGCTGCCGTTTGCGCCAGGGTAAAGAATTCACCATCATCAATCTCGGTTGTGCCGTTGGGTCCCAGCGTCACGGTAATTTCTCCGTTGGCATTGAGCGTCCCAACCTGGCGTGCGTCAGCACCAAAGTCTCCATCACTATCTGAATACAAAACCCACGAGTCATCAAACCCATCAAACTTCATGTTTACACCTGCCACTGAACCAGTGTTCTCCAGTCTCCATTCCCGAGACAAACCATCGGTGGTATCTGCTGGCAGTTCGGTTTGCTGCGCCGTGGTTGCCAGACCATTACTCCCCACTACCACAAACTGTCCGTCGTCGAGCGAAGTATGCGTGCCGTTCGCATCAGTAAAGTTGGTGTCGATCGAAAGCGTCAGGATTGCATCATCGTTAATTGATTTGGAAATTTGCTGGTCTAACCCAGACGCATCGTCACGCGCGATTCCGACGATATTTTCTTCGTAGCTCGCGATATTATCTACACTGATAGTTACATTGTGAGAAGCAGCAGAACTTCCTCCACCAGAGAATACACCTACATAATAGGTCCCTGCAGCCAAAGATGTGGAATAGTTTTTGCTAGAGGTCGTCGCGTCAATCCGGTCACCTGTGGTTGTGTATGCATCTGATGCAGCCACTGGATTAGCAGCATCTGGCAAGATGGTGGTTGAAATACCTATTCCAGCATTTCCACTAATACTCGCTCCACTATGAGTTATATTCGCTGTTGCTGGTTCGGTTAAAGTAAATGTGTTTGCGGCACCTCCTCGCCCACTAGGCGCAGAAGCTCCTCCGTTGTCGGTTCCACCAAAGTCGAAAGTGAATGTCTGCTCAGGCGTCAGATCATACACATCAGCTCCGGCTGAATTTTTGTATGATTCCACAGAACTATCGAGAGTGACTCCGTATTTCAGCGCTAGGTATGACTCGACTTGTTCCTCATTCGGAGAATCTTGATCGGAAGAAAATACTATAAACTCTGCTATACGACCACCAAAGCCACGATTGCTTGATATTAATGAATTAAGATTTGTGCGTCCAAGGGAAATTGGCTGTGTACCAAAGTCTACATCAGTGTTATTTTTAGAATTTACCTGGAGTCCATCAATTCTGATAGTCCGTGCACTGTTTGTAGAGTCATCAATAGCTGCGCTGTATACCAAAGGCTCATCAAAAGGTTGGGTTGGGTTAAAAATTGATCGGTCTGCGCCTGATACGTTATAGCCAAAGGCTTCATATATTCTCCCGTCAATCCAGAGAACAGTTTCTTCACCCAGACCCCAAAATCCACCATGGAACTGCCCAGCCGCTGGGTCGTTATCGTGTTCCATTACTATGTACGCCTGACCTTCGGTGTATCCTGAAGTAAAATTAGGCCAGTCTATCCAGTCGGTAGAAGCGGTCGATCCACCGGCAGCTGTACCTGGATCAAACTCAACCCACGGATTAAAGTTAATTCCATTTGAAATGAGTATTGGAGTTCCATTGATAGTTTCGGTTCGAGCATTAGATTGTTCATTCCAATCGGTCACTTCATTACTTCCGTTTGCAGTCAGGCCTACATCTGCCTTCAACCACAACGCCAGGTCACTTGTCACCCCACCCGGAGCAACCAGCGTTCCCTCTTCCAGCAGTCCATAGTACTTGCCATCAACCAAGGTCACATCAGATAATTCTCCATTGGCTGGCACGTCGGCTACTTTAGTGAGATTCGCGCCAGCGTCGGCAAAGTCAGACGTATCTGACTGAACCAAATCCCAGTTTGAGCCTGAGATGTCTGCAATATCAAATTTTGCATGAACGTCGCCGGTGTAGTTTGTTACTTCTGCTCTCCACTGTCGGTCTATTTTATTTACATACCCAGAAATTGAGGTAGGCACAAGAGTAGTAGCAGCACCATTTGAACCAAGTACTACGTAATCTCCATCAGCCAATTGCTCTCGTGACCCCCCGTTACTGCTCGTAAAGTCCGCTACATTTTCATCAGTGGTGATAGTGAGAACCGTATCAGTGTTCACGGATTTTGAAATTCGCTGATCTAAAGCAGTGAGATCATCGCGAGCGATACCCACAATGTTATGTATATATGTATTCCCCCTCGTGACAACTAATGTATGATCCGATGTTGCATTGCTTCCTCCAGAGAAGAACCCGACGTAATAGTCTCCTGCTACGAGATTCAGTGAATACGTTTTACTTGGAGTAGTACTATCAATACGGTCAGCCGATGAGCTAAATGTGAGGTTTGCTCCACGTGTAACCTCATTGGCAAGTGCAGTATCATTTTCTCCATTTGTGAATGGTACTGGATTAATACCGAATCCAGCTCCTGCTCCATTAGTAATGATGTTTCCACTGTGGGTGAACCTATATGTTCCACTCGATGGGATTGTTAGTACACCACCGAGGGTACCACCATCAGGGCTTCCATTTCCTCCG
Source organism: Minisyncoccota bacterium (assembly GCA_938010795.1). Taxonomy (GTDB): domain Bacteria; phylum Patescibacteriota; class Minisyncoccia; order Phycocordibacterales; genus JAHDEI01. The sequence goes on along the minus strand of CALLVB010000081.1, from coordinate 6,174 downwards.
GTATTATCAGTTGCCTCAGCACCAGTAAAGGATGCATCAAGCCCAAGTTCATACACGCTCACTCCGTCACTATTTACATAGCCCTCAACTGCTGCATCAAGGGTCATTCCGTATTTCAAGGCGAGGTATGATTCGATCTGTTGTCGGTCAGTGTTACTGTCGGTTGATTGGTTATAGACGATCACTTCGGCAATGTCACCGTTCCACTGCGCTCCTCCGTTATTAAACGCCCCGATCCACCCCAAGTTTCCGTTGGTGACATCAAGCGACACGTCGTCTTGGGCGATCCCTAAACTAGCACCATTGGTATACAACTGGTCAGACCCGCCATCAAGCGCATACCCGACGAGCGCTGATGTATTGATGGGCCAGCTACCGTTATTTGAGGTAACCTCAAAACCACTGGTACTGATGAATGGATCATTGGGGAAATTTGTCCAGTGTCCGAACGATGCAAAGCGGTTGGGGCTGCCAGACCCAATTGTTAGAGCATACGTCGCCCCAGTGTTAGTATTGCGGCTACCAACTACATATATAGCTTTATCGCCAGTTCCATTAACGAACCCAGCATTGGTTAAGTTATACCGACTACTACCGTTAAACGAAACTTGGTCGTTAAAGTTAAGTGAGTTAGCATTAAGAGTCGGAGTCCCTGCTGGCGTCACGGTTGTAATACTGCCGGACTGGTCTGTCCACGCAGTTCCCCCTTCGTCTGCCTTCACCCACAATACCAAATCATCCGCTACTCCACCGGGAGTTACGTTAGGTGAGGTATCGCGCATATACAAAGTAGTCTCTGTAGTATTTACCTGTGAACCAAAACCGTCTTCTTGACTACCAGCTCCACCTGGAAACCAGTGTAAAGCGGATGCTACACCAGTCGAATGCCAAAGCACTTCATTGAGTGGGGTACCCAAAGCAGCCGAAATGCCACCATTGATACTTCCTCCAGTACCAGCCCAGTCAGTGTTGTCATTGCCACCGTCAGACCCAAGAGTCGTAAAGTTCCGTAGGCGGTCGAGGTATCGCTGTTCGGTTGTGACGCGGTCCATTGCTACAGCACCGACACTGACCATCCGCAACGCATCAGGTTCGGCAGCAGCCAGAATGTCACGATCAAGAACAGTATCGCTATTAAGCGTCAGCGCTGTTACCTCTGGGTAACTGACACCGTTGAGTTGCGTGTTATCTGCCGAGGCAACCGCTACCCAACCGTCAGTATCAACATACGAACTAAAGGTATTCCCGTCAATATCAAAATTATACGTTCCAGCTGTGAAGCCCCCTTGCTGTGAAGCAACGTATACCGAAAACAGATCAGTAAACGGCGCCCCAACCGACCCATCTCCAGCAGCATACGCCACCAAACTATCGACTGGCCCAAATGACAACCCACTAAACATGTACTGCCCATATGGAAAAAACGAAAAAACTAATATCAGAACTGCTAGTAATGTTTGTTTTGATGCCTGTGTCCCGAACCTGATAAATTGTGTCATATTTGTTACTACTAAAACTACTAAAACTACTGCCTTGTGGATAGTTGTTTTGATTATGACAAAATTTTTTTATATCTCCTACGTATTTATCCAGATTGACTAGTGTATTTGAATGTCTTATGAGATCAACTACACGTATGACCTCGATTCAGATTCAAAGTATATTACGAAAAGAAAAACAACGCATCTGCGTTGTTTTTCTTTCTACTAAATCAATATAAACTACGATCCACAGTTAAGACAAATACCTAGCTCTGCATCATACTGGTCCATCTTTGCTTCTGCAGCTGCTCTCTCTTCTGCGGTCATTGCTTTAAAAACTATTTCTTCTGTCATACATATCAATATATCATATGGATGTTTTTTCATGCAAAAATTTCTGTGAATTTCTACATTTTTTGGCTAAGTTCCGTAATTATTATTACGTATTATCTTATTGAATCTTGAATACTTGTTCTCGTTCAATTCGCGCCCCATCTTTGGTCTGCACTACTACTCGAATAATATTAGTATCTTGGATAGTTCTAATAGAACTTGGTACGAAAGATGTGCTTACCTCCCTAAATGTCCCTGACCCTAAATACGTATTGTTTACATAGTAGAAAATCCTATCAATTTCTCGTGTTGGTCCTACAATTTTTATCTCAATGTTCTGTTTCTTATCAGCAGCAATTGCCTCGAAATTTTCCGGAGTAGTAATTGAGAAATCAACATTTGGTGCCTGTTCTCTCTCTGCTGTATTATCAGCAGAACTATTAGTTCCCGGGTCTTGTTGTGAGTCTGTACTGGTTGCTCCTCCTAATAATCCACCCGTTAATAGATTCGCTTGGGCTTCTTGTGTTTGGAATCCTGCTGAGATAGCCCATTGCTCAATTGGCTGTTCCCAGTTTTGATACAGTGCATCTCCTCGTGATGAACCACCTGTCAAAGGATTTCGTTTTGAAACCCAATGTAGGATTGAATGGTAATTAATGAGGTACTGTTCTTCTCTAAATTCCTCAGGAGTTGTTGCGTCAGCTGGTAATCCTGTCTGTGTATTCACAAAGAATCGTTCGTTTCCTTGCCATACTCCTTGTAACACCGGAGGAAGTGTTGATGGCTCTTTGTAAACTGGCGCGCTAAATGATGTTTGTTTGTATCGCTCTCGTGCTTTGTCCATTGCTTTTCTCCAATACGGAGCTGCTACTACTGACGAAGGTTGTCGCGCCATTGCTGTATTATCGTTGTTTCCAATCCATACACCCACAGAAACATCTGGGGTATATCCAACCGTCCACGTGTCTTTAAATGAGTTCGTGGTCCCTGTCTTTACCGCTACTTCAACACCTGTGTGATACAGGTGTCTATTACTTCCAAAAGTAGGTCTCTTAAGAGAGTCGTTTGAAAGAATTGCATTGATCATCCGAGCAACATTTGCACTAATGGCACGTGTCTCTTTTTTCTCGTATGACTCTAACTCTTTACCTGTCTTATCTTCTACTCGCATAATTGCAGCTGGAGCATTCTTTTTTCCATCATTAGCAAAAACGGAATATGCAGAAGTCATATCAAGTAGCCTTACTTCTCCTCCACCAAGTACGAGGTTTAATCCGTAATGACTCGCTGATTTATTAAGTCCTGTGATTCCTAACTTCTTTGCTGTTTGGATAGCATTTCCTACTCCTGTTAAATACAACGTCTTAACCGCAGGAATGTTCAAAGATTGTGCAAGTGCAGCCTGCATAGAGATTGGACCTCGTGCACTGTTGTCATAGTTTTGAGGTGAGTAACACCTATCTGCATATTGAGGTAACTGAGGAGTTCCATCTGGATAACACGATGGCGAGAATTCTGTTTTTACATCCCATAAAACTGTTTGAGGTGTGTATCCTATCTCAAATGCGTGTGCATACACAAAAGGTTTGAAGGTTGACCCTGGCTGTCTAAATGCTGTTGCAACGTTAAACTTTCCGTCAATATCTTCTGCAAAATAATCTTTTGACCCCACCATTCCAATAATTTTTCCTGTCTTTGCCTCAACCGCAACTGTTGCAAGGTTCGATGCTTTGTATTGAGGTAGCTCCTGGGCATATTCAGCAGTTACTTGTTCAAGGTCTTGTTGTAAATCCCAGTCAAGAGTTGTAATAACTTTTAATCCACCTTTCTCAACGGTTTCAGCGCCATATTGTGTTTCCAAATACTCAATAACATAAAACACAAAGTGTGGTGCTTTGATCCCTTTATCTTCTCTCACCACAAATGTCACCTCTTCTGCCAGCGCGTCTTGATATTCATTTGGGGAAATAAATCCAAGATCTCTCATACGACCAAGGATGTATTGTTGTCGTCCATCTAACCTGTCTTTGTTTGATCCATATGGTGAGTAATATGTTGGAGCTTTTGGAACTGCTGCGATGTATGCTGCCTCAGCGATAGAAACATCTGCTGCTGATTTTCCAAAGAATGACTTGGCTGCTTGTTCAACTCCATATACACTTCCTCCAAAAGCAATCTCATTAAGATATGCTTCTAAAATTTCTTTTTTGGATAATTGTTTCTCTAATCGCCATGCCAACACCCACTCTTTTACTTTTCTTTCTACTGCACGCTCATTAGTAAGAATAGCGTTCTTGATAATTTGTTGAGTAATAGTTGATCCTCCCGCTAATCGTGAATTTGGATCCTTAATTTTATTAACTATTGAACGAACTAATGCCAATGGCCTCACTCCATTATGTTCATAAAATTTATCATCTTCTGTGGCAAGAATTGCATTTTGAATATTGGGCGATACGTTGTTTAACGATATTACTGTACGCCGTTCTTCTTTAAATACATCGTATAACAATACTTCTCCTGTTTTATCATAAATTTTTGTTGACTCACGAAGTTCACGATCAGCAAAATTACCGAGCTCTGGAATTTCTAGTGTCGCAACCCAAATAAAGAATCCACCTAATAACAAGAACCCTAAGATACATCCCAGAAGGAACATCCGATGAAGGAATAATCCGATTCGCGTTTGTTTGTGTTTTGTTGCAACAGCCATAAATTTCTCCATGTTTGTAGTTGGTACTCGTTGTGTAGGAACATCACGAACAGGTGCCTTTGAATGAAGTTTAGTATTCTTCATTTTAGGTGTTTTCCGTGCGTATGTAAAACCAGAAAATGTTCCTAATATTGTTTTTACAACACCCACCACAAAAGCTACTGTCGCTGCAATCAATCCAAGCACACCTGCTAGTGCTGATTTAAAAGAGGGCCCTTGTGGCAATATATGATACTCCTGGTTAAGAGCCGGCGCTCCTGGAACTGTTATGTGTAGGTTTTCTGGCAGAGAAACGTGCCTGTGTTTAGTCATGAATTCAGGAAGTGGAAACTTGTATAACAAAACTCCCCATATTTTCATTAAAAAATCTTGTAGTGAAAAACGGTTTCTTATAGGTGACTCGTCGTATAGCGTTGATTTTTCACTCAGATCAAGCACTGGTTCCTGTTCGCTCACGGTCTCAGGTTCATATTCAGTCTCTTCTAATGAAACATAGGGAACCTCTTCTCGGTCCGCTTTGTCTAGGTCGATTTTTGGAATTCGCACATCTGGCAGGTCCAATTTCGGTAACGTAAATTTTGGCATTGAAATCCCCGCGAAAATGTATGCTGCAGCAGCAGAAAAAAACGCTATGGTTACTACTGTAAATTTTTTAAGTATAAAAAGGATATCCCACGCTGTCTCAATTGTAAACTCCACAACGGCAACTAGGCCATTCCATACAAGAATAGATCCAGCAGCGAGAACAAGTCCACATGCTTTAATGGCTTTCCCCATAAACTCAAGGGTTAATACGAGCGCTCCTTTTTCTGGACGCACAACTCTAGTAGCTCGAAGGTCTAGCGCTTGTCTTTCTGCAACCCTTTTCTTTGATTGAGCTAGCGATACTTTCTTGGCTGCTGGTACGTGTACTCTGGGCGTTTTCACTACTGGGGCTTTTCTTACTTTTGTGATGATCTCTTTTTTAGGTAAAGAAACACGTGTAGCTGTTGACTTGGGATTTGTGCGCACTATATTCTCTGGGCTACTTGGTGTAATTCTTGAAATCTTAGGATCTGGTGTAATTCTGATTGTTTTTGCTTTATATACTTTTCTTCCGCGACGCAAATAACGACCACTTCCGTATGTCGCCCCTCTTCGGGATTTAATTCTAAATAGTTTTTTAAATAAACTCATAATTATATGTCTATATCTATGGTGGCGGGAATTTTACATTACATAGGTGTTTTTGTAAAGAAAAATCGGCTTAGTACGCAAGCGCTCTAGCCGATTTTCCACGTGAGATGTCAATTACGCAACATCAACCATATTCTCTCCAGCTTCAGATACTACATCAGCAGCATCACCAGCTATATCAGCTGCACCTTCAACTACATCTGCTCCAGCTTCGGCTACTACTTCTGTTGCGTCTGCTGCCATATCAGCTGCGCCGTCAGCCATGTCTGATCCTGCTCCCATCACAGTATCTGCCATATCTCCAGCTGCATCCATTGCGCCTTCAACTGCGTCTGTTACTGCACCGGCAGCATCACCAGCCATATCAGCTGCACCTTCTACCATATCTCCAGCCACGTCTGCTACAGACCCTGCTGCATCTCCTGCCTTATCCATCATTCCACCTACCATGTCTTTTGCGTCATCTAAAAG
>CALLVB010000080.1 GCA_938010795.1 Minisyncoccota bacterium | reverse complement strand
ATCTATTTAACTTCTTTGTTCTTTTTGGTTTGTAACATGGGGTACTAAAGACCATTCCCCGGCTCCTTGTGACCTTGGGTCAGGTGTTCCCTGCTGGTACATCTCGTCTTCTCATCATCACTGACTCACAGATCTATCTGAGATTCTGAATCGGTACTGGCACAGAAAGCCTTGGGATTGTTCTCGAATGTCTAGCCATATGGGGCCGACTCGTTTCAAAGAGTCGGCCAAAATATACTCGGAGCATTGTGGCAGTAGATGTTTGCCCAAACCAAAGACTTATGAACTGTCACCTACGACCTAGCCAAACGGACAACAGTAGTAGACTTTGTAGGACCAAATTTTTGTTTTACCTGCTTTGCATTTTAAACATTTGCCAATTTCGTGGAAATATTCAGTCGCCAGCATTCTTTGTAGATTATTGAGCAAGTCAAAGTTTTGAGAGGGCCTTACTTTTTATTCATAATTGTGTTGTATGTTGCCCGCAGCCTCATAGGACATTGTCGGTGTTTTATTTGGCCGACTCTTTTTCAGGAGTCGGCCACCAATAATACTGCAATAACTTTTCTGCAGTTTGTAAATATCAGATCTACGAAACTATTCAAACTAACAGTGACGCTGTACCGGTAGTAGAACGAAGGGTTCAATTTCTCTTTCTTCGCTAGTGATAGATCCATGCCATTGACACTGGACTTGCTTGCTCCGTCTGGATTGTTCCATCCGTTGACCTGCTGACGCTTGCAACACATCGTGGGATCGACCCATAGGGGCTGGAACAAAGGGGGACCGGGCCCTGGCGGGCTCGAGGCCCTAAAGCCGAATGAAAATTAAAAGAATTCCCCCCAAATTTTCCAAAACTTTATTACCGCATGTACACCCTCCCTTCAATTATCTATGGCCATACATGTGTCTAAAGGAAACTCCAAGACCTTTCAGTACCGGTAATAGAGTTGCCCTCAAAAGAGTCGTACCTTACTGAATGGTAGGTGCCCTGAAAGTCTTTTCTTTATTTGTACCGTACCGGATCAAGGAAACTAGCAGTCATTTTGTCACGGTCAAGTATATTTATTATTTATCTTTTACGGAGCTTTAGGCGAAAACAGACAATACCTAATTACATCTACCTACTGACCAAACTTCTTGTCTGAATTTTTCACCATAACAACCTCCACACCTAATCTGGAAGCCTTCCCAAACAGCTTGCTTAGTCTATTCATCACTGTTTCGTGGAAATCTTGTCTGAACTTTCCAGTCGGACTCTCGACAATCGAAGCACCATCAATGCTCCCCAGCTCTTCCGGAAATGACACCAGCAGCTTTTCCAAAGAAACAGCTTCAGCTAAGGCTGTTAAATCCTGTATAAAAGCGTCCATAGTGGTCGGTGGACAATTGTGTGAAATGTCCCATAAACGCAAATGGCAAAGGTTTTTGGATGTTATCCGCAAAAGATGTGTCAAGTGGTCTTGCTGGAATGAGCAGTTGACTGTTTGGAGGATAACCAGTTGGTTTTTCAAGGCACTAAGCAGAAGAACAAATTCCTCGAAATAGTTCCCGACATTGTTGTAGCTGATATCCAAAGCTTCTAAAGTACTGGCATGTTGCGAATTGGTCAAGAACGTGATGTCCTTCTCACTCACACCACAATAACGTAACTGGAGGTCTCTTAGCGAGGCCGACATTTTGCTCAAAACAATGTCTAGTTGGTTTGTTAAACCAATCTTATTCAGATTCAATCGGGTCAGAACTGGCAACTGAGCTAATGTTTGTCCAAGTACATCTGCACTGTGAGAACAGTCCACTATATTGATGTCGTTCCACGAAAGGTCCAGTCCAGTCAAGGAACTCAATTTGCCAAGCGCGGGGGCCAGAGCGCGAAGTCCCTCACAGCCCAATTGGTTGTGCGGTATAGAAACAGCTAAAAGGTCCTGAAAAAAAAAGTATGTAAGCCAATAAGCTCGGAGATCGTATACAGTTATTCTGTACCCCTAATGTATATTATACGAAGTCGTCCTGTAGCGGCCCCTATTATGTACCTTGTCATCCAGTTGGTCCATAAGAAGTAGTATCCCAGCGGTTCCCGTGAACATAACATCCAGTCTGATAATACGAATTTTCAAATGTGACTTGTAGAGTTTGCCCAACCTCAGTGCCTCCCATAGGCTTCTGCATGTTTCCACGCTATTTAACACTACGTCCAGTTGAATCTCGGCTGAAAGGGAACAGAATGGGTCACGGCTCGATACTATGCTCTGTGTGTATTTACTGGATGTTAATATCTGAAATAATATACGACTGATACTTGCATTGGTCTACTGGCTCTGTGGTTTCCATTTTATATTTGGATGTTTTTTGTTGACTTCCCACGTCATTAATAAGCAACCTACCATGTCTCGATAGGTGCTTTATAGTATTATTACCTGAAGTAAAATTAACCGAAATTTCTGTCTTCATTCTGATGTGCGCGCAAATATAAGTTTTAGTTTATTAAAATACCTAAAAGTTCTCACCTGTAGGGCATCCTGATATATCAAGATACTTAAGCTTGACAGGACTTCTTTCTTCGAGGTACGCGAGGAAGGTGGAAACCAGACTGTTGGTGTAATCCTGGTAAATTCCTAGTTCCTTGCAAACGTACAAGCGGGAGTATAGGACCTTGAGTTCAGGACATACAGGAGGGAGCAATTGTCTTAGACTCAAAATACTCCAGCGCCAGGAAGAAACCAATACCTAAAAAGAGAGATGTGACCATTTAGGAAGTTCTTTCTTACCTCAGTGCGGTGTTCTAGGCCCTTTACTTGTTGTCTTTATGGTTGCCCGAGAACATTGTTTCGGTTTTCAGCTTTCACCCCCCCCGTCTCTCCACTAGGTCGCGTCAGCTTTTTATTCTCACCTCTACAGCTTCATCTCGATTGGTCTGCAATGCAGCTTTGACCAAGCTATAACAGAGCTCTAACGGCAACTCTCGCACCGCTCTTTCTGTGCCCCTAGCATCCGAAACGATTTCTTCGGAACATATTTCTATGAGAGATTTACACGACCCTTTCGGTGAACTCTCCTTCTTATCCAATCTGAGTGGGTATGATGCTCGTTTGTAGTTTGCGGTACCGAGAACCTAACCAAACAACAAAATATAAACTTTAGGGACATAACATGTGGCCCTTCAGTAGCAGATTTATGTGCCGAAGTCTGGGGGTCAAGCCTTGTAATATCGAAATCAAAATAAGTAAAAAGAGATTAACGGAATACCGCTTCTACCCTTACCCTCATAAAATATGCTTCTCTGGCGACATCATCCATTTCACCCATTTTTTTTTTTTTAATGGCGGTATCCGGTACTTCTTAGCTTGGTCACGTGCTGAGGTAGTAAACTAAAGGAGGCTCATTTTATTGAATCACCAATAATATACCGGTATATCTAAAATATAACTCGAGCACTTTTTTTTAGAAAAAAAATGCATCTTTTGCCCGACGAAACCCCACAAAAAACTCCATAATTTGACGATTATAAATCTATCTCTGAGAAGGTATCGGTAATCAAAAACGAAAAGGAGGTTCTGTTACGGTACATGTTGTTTTTGTTTGTTGTTCTAAGGCATAAGATACGTCCCTTGACACTTTTCGTTATGGTCGCTGGAGTTTTCGATGACCGAAATACGCTACAAAATCTATCACCGGGACTCTGGATAATGCTTACGATCCACTGGGGTAAAGTGTGTAGATTCAGTCATTCACAGTGCCCCTATCTATCTTGTTATGATCCATATATATATAGTTTTTTGTGGGGTTTCGTCTGGCAAAAGATGCATTTTTTTTTCAAAAACGAAAAGGAGGTTCTGTCACGGTACATCCTGTCGCCTATTCTAGCGTTTTGTTTGTTGTTCTAATATGTTCTATATCCAGTGTGTACCTTTCCCGTATGGCCAGGTGTTTTGCCTGGAGACCCGTCTGCATTGTGCCATTCTCGCCGCACCTGCCTAGATTTCCGAGCGCCAATGTGATGTCACAAAATTGATCACCGGGAATGTGATGTCACAAAATTGAATGTGGATAATGCTTACGATCCACTGGAGTACAGTGTGTGGATTCAGTCAATCACTGTGCCCCTATCATAGACATAGAGATACTCTAGTTCTGTGGCCCTATCTATCTGGTTATGATAAGAATATCCAGTGTGTACCTTTCCTGTACGTTCTGGTCGTTTACCCGAAGACTCCTCTCTGTATTCTTGGATTATCGCCACACCTACTAATATTTCCAAGTGCCAATGTGACGTCATTAAACTATCACCGGAATCCGGAATACGCTTACGATCCACTGTACGTGTGTAGATTCAGTCAGTCGTTCACAGTGCCACTATCCTACCCTAAGGAATCGTTGGATCAAAACTCGGGTGGAGAATTTGTACATGATTTATGAGGGCAGGAAAAGAATACTGCTTGTGTTCTTACAAAGAATTGGACATTGCTTGATTGAGCAAGAGACCTGCCAAGTGTGACCCAGAACACTATTTCTGAGAGCACGAGCACTATTCCTCCACCAAATCAAGGCAGGTCACTTGTGCAGCTGTCCTAGATAAATCTGCCATGTTAACCCCTTCGGAGCCCATCAAGCGGGCCTGCCGCCGCGTCACTTGTTAGTTGTTATCAAAGACGTATTATGTTTGTCTATGGTTGTTATACATGGCATGATATGCCCACACAGTTGGGTTACATGTGCCCTCGAGGTGTGTATAATGGGGGGGGGGCCCAAGCAATTGTAAAATGTCAACAGAACACATGTGTGTAGTACTCACAGAACTAGACTTATCTCTCTATGTCTATGGTAGTACTACTGTCTACAGTGTCTAGTGTGTAGTGTGTACCTGGTTAGGTCAAAGTCTACAGCCACTGTGTGTCAGCCAGTGCTAATAAAATGTTAGGAAGTCTAGATCTACCGTATTACCGGTACCCATCCATAGACATAGAGCCTAACTCTAGTTCTGTGTACCCATCATAGAAATACATCCGGCTTCACAGACGCCAAGCGGTGCAACATATCAGATTTCTGTGGTACCCATACTGTCCCATAGACATCCATCTAGTAAATCTGTACCGGTAGTGTGATATAACGATAGCCTCTGGGATTCTGGACAAACCCCGTCCCGTTAGATCTGGCTTCTTATTGTACTTACACCACTACACTCATTGTTTTGATTTTTTTTTTTTTTCCGCTACAAGGTAATCACTAATCACTCACTGCTCCGTTAGGTTCTGTTAAAAGTTCAACTTCGAACTCCTTTCTGCATTCTGGGTGGTACCTACGTACTTATTTTTCCCAGTGTTAATCCGACGTCAGAGAACCATCACTGAAATGTTTGGATAGTGCTTACGACCCTCCTCCAGTCATCTTCGCTCTGATCGCTAAGGCCTGTACTCATAGACATCAGAGTAAAGCGTTCGCATGTGTTTCTTATCTACCGGTACGCCTGTAATACGGTAGGTGACATCCCTTCTATATCTGAGGGTTGTGTGTGTCACCGCTATCTAACTCGCCTATATAAAGCTAAACCACAAAGCTAAATTACACTCCTATTTAACCGTCCTATAATCCGCTCTGTGGGGGAGCGGTATTACTGTAGCGGTACCGTAGTTTAAATTGCCATTGTGCTGCCTAATGCCTATAGAAAATTAGAAATCAGATATACCGGTACCACACCGGCATGTGTGTGCCACTTATACAGTCTACCAGTGTAACATTCATTTACGTACCCATATCTAAGAGCCTTTACTCGCTCTTGGCCCATATTGCGGTATTTCCTGGTTGGGCTCCGAAGGAAGCCCTAAGGAATCGTTGGATCAAAACTCGGGTGAAGAATTTGTACATGATTTATGAGGGCAGGAAAGGAATACTGCTTGTGTTCTTACAAAGAATTGGACATTGTTCAAGCAAGAGACCTGCCAAGTGTGACCCAGAGCACTATTTTTATTGAATTGAATCTGGTAGTATTATGGCTCTGTAATATCGTTGGTTGCAAGGTGACACGTCACTAGCAGTGTGTGAGTCACCGCACCCCAACACAATTGGCCCACTGTGAAGTGTGAAGCAGTGTTTCAGATGCTGTCAAGTTCGGTTTACGACAAAGATTTTTTCCGATTAGGAATTGGGCATACACAAAGAACCGTATTATATCAGTGGGGGATCCAGGATTGACCTGAGGGGGGCTGGACCCTACGGGGGGGGGCGCAGGTACCGGTACAGGTAGTCTGGGCCTTCAGTTCAGTTTCATCCAGGAGCAACTACTGTTACTTGCTAAGTTCTGGATCCGGATTTTGTTCTGGATAGAGACAAACCAACTGTTTCTAGATTATTATTTATTCTACAAGTCCAATAGATATGTTTTCTGTACAAGATCAGGATTACAAGTGCAAGTGAACTCAAATGGCCAGGGCTCTCTGTATGTGTCAAAATGAGTCTGCCATAAACCATCACAAAAGGGCAATTCCAACCCTCATACAAACATCTAAGGTAATAGTCAGAAAAACAACTTTATGGTCTGGGAAAGTCGCGGATCAAGGCCACCACATTACCTCTTGGGTTTCGTTGAGAATAGCACCCTGCCAAATGGACAAACGCCAGTACGAAGTAGGATCCAATGGGTGTCATCTGCCACGAGCACTGGATTAGAAGTCATATTATATCGATACTGATATGCTCCCTTACAAGTAAGTTACCTTACTGAACTTACCAACGAAAACGGACACTCAAGGAACTAATGGTAGGTCTATAGTATCTATACAGACGGCTTTTTGATACTAACTGCAGATCAATAGAGAAACGGGAGACATCACAACTATCAACTCGCAGAACTCACATTATTTAAGGGTGTCCACCAAGGAACTAGCCCACTTCAGCATTCACTATGGCCAGTGTAGTTGAGGAATCCGATAGCAATAGCTCTTTTGACGGGTTTGAAAGTGAAAGCGTGGGATCCCATAGCAATAACTCTGAGGTATCAGACATTATAGTGGGTCAGTCGGAAGATACCATTGGAGCTATAGATAGCAATGACTCTGAACGTATCGCTTCCAGTCCGGATTTCCGAACATTGGACAGTACTACAGTACAATTGGCACTGCGCACCGACAGCTCTCAATTGTTGGTACCACAGGAGGGGGATTGCGACCATACCTCAGGGTCGATAGTGCCAGGCAAAAATGACTCCCCAATACTAGCCTTGGACCAGGAGGATTGGAGTCGTAGAGTTACTACAACGGGAGCAGAAAGTAGTGATGACTCAAACTCCGAGTCGTTGCACTTGCAGCTCTCTCCGAGCATAGATAGTATTGTAGCTGGGACTGAGACTGTCGGAGTGTCTTTCTGTTACGACGCACCTTGTTCTAAGCCCCAGGAATTACCGCCGGCGCGCCCTCGAAAGGGAACACCGACCAAGGACGGTCAGCCAGATGACGACATTGCCCGGATGAGTGATTTCGATGAGTACTACACAGAAGCTTGGGGACCAGAAAGCAACCACGCTTCAGTGCAACCTGTTGTTGAGTGCAACCTTGACCATAGCACACCGGATGACAATGATACTTGACTGCGAAAATACACTGAATTGCTGCCTGCTGGTACGAGAGATATGGGCAATCGCCGAGTGGTTACTACCGGTACTGCTTGTACAAACTTGGTGTCCGTGCACGAGGATACAGGAGCGGTGACAAGGGAAAATGCTTCCAGTCAAGTCCATCTGTGCGACACTAGACACCCGGTGGCGCCTGATAGCAAAGGAAGCAGCTCTTCGGCCTTGAACCAGGACGTATCAGCGCCTTGTAGCCCACTAACATCAGACGATGAAGGTGCCTCCGATTTTGAAGGATTTGACTCGGGCGATGCCGACGACGAAGAGGTAAGCGGGGGTGAAAGCGAGCCTGATGACAGTGATGTCGACGTTGCAGATAACCCGACGTTTGACCAAGAGGAGCAGGATGAGTTATTTGGGGGCGATGCAGACTTTGCAGAGCCTGATTGGACCAAGACAGATTTGGAGGATATCACCGTGCCACACTTCCAATCCGATGATGCTGCTCAGTTCCCCATAGAATTTTCTCATGGTACTGCAACTCCCTTTGAGTACCTAGAGCTTTATCTCACGAAAGACTTCTATAAACTGCTGTTAACTAACACTAACAAATACGCTGTTTGGAAGCAAAAGGAGATGGGAAAGCCTAATTATGCATGGAAGGAATTGAAGATATCAGAGTTAAAGGCCTTTCTTGCTATTAAAATTGCAATGGGCATAAGTCCCTCGCCACAATATGCCTGCTATTGGTCCAGTTCAGACTTCATGTGCAATGTGGGCATAAAAAAACTCTTGAGCAAACGCAAGTACGAGCTTATTTCTCAATACCTTCATGTAAGTGATCGTGAAAATGAAATCGAACACGGCCAACCAGGGTACGATCGGGCAGCGAAAGTTCGTCCTCTCATGGATCAACTTGGAGACACTTTTACGAGATTGAAGCCACCTTCTGAATACCAGACCATCCATGAGGGCATGGCTAAATACAAAGGAAGAAGTGCATAAGTGCAATACATGAGGGATAACCCATGCAAAAGAGGCCTTAAGTTCTTTCTGCGAAATGACAGTGAAAGTGGTTACTGCCAGGAGTTTGAACTCTATCTTGGAAAGGAACAGTCAAGGCCAAAGAGTACCCATGGTTTTTTTTTTTTTTTTTGGATGTCATCAGTAGACTGACACATAAGCTTCGGGGAAAAAACCACTTTATTTGACAACCTCTACACTGGTGTCCCTGTCGTTCTTCATCTCCAGGAGCACCTTATATGGTCTTGTGGAACCCTACGACCAAACCGAAGGCACATACCACCGGAAGTAGCTAGGAAAAACAAAAAAGCTCCCCGAGGCTGGTCCTGTGTATACCAAGACAGGTCAAATAGAATGCTCACGGCTGCCTGCTGGAGTGATACAAAGGTACGTCGTCAACTTCATTGGAAGAGAGCCTTGTATTACCTCTATAAGGTATCAAAGTTGGCTGTTGACTAAAAGGAATATTTAACTGCAGGTTGTCCGCTCCCTGAGCACTATGAACAGTCCAAAGTGCACGACACGGTGCGAAAGGCGTCGCGGACCAGGGTATATTTTTGTACCGCAGCCGGGGTGTGCACACGATTACAATCGCTTCATGAACGGGACAGATGTCTTTGACCAAAAAGCTTGCAAGGTAAGAAAGCACATAATAAAACAATAAAAGGTAATGGGAGAATCACGTCTCTCGCATGGGATGTATGTTAGTGCCCCCACAGTATTCAAAGCTTACTAGTATTTTCAATTATTCGGTATTCCTTTGTTTGCTTGCAGTACCCCTTTGGACGCCCAAGTAAAAAGACATGGAAGTATATCTTTCGATTTTTGCTGAACGCGTGTTTGGTTAACGCCTGGATATTATACAAGAAGTACACTACCCGGACTTTGCCAAAAAAATATGGACAAATCGATTTCCGGAGAGAAATTGTTTAGCGAATGGCTGAAATGTATTCCTGTCGGCAGCAGGCTGTATATCGGAGCATTGGAGAACCTGCTGCAGATCATACCCATGTCCATATCAAGGCAAGGGGAGCGAAGAGGTGTTTTAGGCACCGCAAATACTTTGGTTTTGCACAATGAGGTAGCCAGTACGCATGTACTCAATATCTACGGTAGTGAACCTCATTGGTTTTGCATCAGATACCGTCTATAGCTGTAAAGCCTGTGGTCATCACCTTTGCCTAGAGTGCCACAAGAAATTGCACGAGTTGTGGAGATTGACTAGCCTAATTCTAATTTCAGCATTATATCTCACGTCGCCTTCGTATACCTGTCAAGCTGTATCCTGTACATAGCACAGAACGAATAAAGTATATACATGACATTTCCAAGTTTTAGAGTATCAATATCGCATCAAAGTTATATTTTGTTTTTTACACATTCAATTCGAATGATGTGTCCAGCTGATCGCACACTGATAAGAACGCCTGCATCTATGGCCACCCCCGAGCACCCGATAATACGGTAGTAGTATATACTACCGGTATATCTACCCATCTCTACGGAACATGCTTTGCTTCACTAACACATCTGCGTCACCAATAGGTTTAATGCGAAAACTTCAATTGAAGACAGTGTTAAAATGTTTGGAACCTCCGAGGAGAAACTTACGGTATTCGGTGGAAAGTTTTCCCCTTTATTGATATAATTCCTATAGGGTGGTGGCTGCGTCAAAGTGTGTCATCTGCTATGGCCTACCTCCTCCTGATAGGGCCGACGCTTGCCTGTGAGTCGGCCGGCAGTTCTCATCCGCTGTAGACTACCTCCTCCTAATAGATCTAGGGCTATTGTCCATGCCATCTTTCGAAACCAAAAATGGTAATCGGACAAATGTCGGTAAGTATTTCAGAAAAGTGTGTTTGGGTACTGGATTTAACAATTCAAGAATTGTTAATTAAATATGTCTTTCTGCGAACCAGTTCTGGAATCCCACTAAAGCGCACAAACATGGAGGAAGCGTGTAGTGCTCTACTATGATCCAGTCCTTGCTCATAAGTGTTTCACCTTGGGCCTCATTCCTTTCGATATCTTCTTGAGCGAATGTGAAAGCCCCGCTCTTGCACACATTTACCACGCTGACAATCGAAAATTACAACTCGGAACAAGTTTTCAACTAAGGTAAAACTATTTTATTTATTACAGGTTGTACATGCGCTTCACTCATCTAAATCGAATAGCTAATCCTCTACAATAACCCCTGAAAGTAATGTCTGGTGGTAACATGTTTTTCAGTGTATGTCCAAACTTTATTCTGGCCGAAAAGTCAGGCACAGTTCCTAATTCTGTGGGGAATGATACGAGCAGGATTTCCAAAGAAGGAAGTCCAGCAGTGGCTGTTACATGTCGCAGAAAGTCGACAGTAGGTGTACTGTTAGCTACAATGTTCCACAGACGCAAATAGCAAAAGTTCGGCAATGATTTCTGGAGAAGATGTGTGAGGTGCTCTGGCTGAAACGAACAGCACGCTGTTTCTAG
>CALLVB010000079.1 GCA_938010795.1 Minisyncoccota bacterium | reverse complement strand
TCACGCAACGTATTATCTAAGAAGGCAGGAGTTTTGGTCTTTTCGAACGGATGTGCCAATTCAATCTCAGTTTCAAGAGATTTCTCAACGTATGGCAAAATCCCTGCTAATACAGACCCTCCTCCTGTCAGAATAGCTAATTCGATGTTTTTTCTATGCTCTTTTTGATACTCAAGAACTACCTTCTTTGTTTCTTGCAAAATACGATCCAGATCAACTGGCGTTGTTTGAGAGTTCTGCATTGCGTCAGAAAGTGCTGTTCCATGACCTGCGTTCAGGTCTTGTCTAACATTTGCGAGACGTCTTCGTGTCTCCAGGGCCTTAATCATATTCTGAGAACCAACACCGATAATGTGTGATTTCTGGATCACTCCATATTCAACAATATATAGTTTAGTGACTGACGCACCAATATCTAAAATGATTACTGCCTCTTTATCATGATCAACGGTTGAACGAATAGTTGAGAATGTTTCAATCTCAAGAAATTGCAGGTCAACTCCTGACATATCTGCAACTTCTTTATATTTTTGAAGTGTATCTTTATGAATTGCAACAACTAAGATATTCAAAAATTTTCGTCCTTCTTCATCTTCTTCTTCATCTTCGTGGTTATCTGGGATTACCGACCAGTCAAGAGACACCTCTGAAATAGGTACTGGAATATATCGACGCGCCTCTAATCTCACCATGTCGTCTAATTGCTTCTGATCTACTTCTGGCATTTTCATATTAAATACCAATGATGATTTAAGTGGTATTGAAAGACCTCCTGTTCGTGCCTCAGCCTGCGCCTCTTTTAATAAATCTTGTAGCGCTTCTGTGAGCTTAGGAGGCTCTAGTTTTACTGCATGACCAATTTCTTTACCGCCGTACGGTCCGAGGGCAATTTCTCCAAACGTGTCGAGTGTAACGACACCTTTCTGCATAGAAAGTTGTACAACTTTAATAGACGAAGATCCAATATCTACTCCTAAAAAAGTGTCGTTTTTCTTTTTAAATACATTTTGAAAAAGGGATGCCATGGCTCGTGTATAATAACGTTATATACGGGAAGTATAACATGTCAACCGTGCTGTTGATACGTATAAATTTGGGAAACATGAAGAACTTACTAAGTATTTTATTGTCTTTTATATTCACAAGAAAGGATTTTTCGTATAAAAAAATCCTTTCTTTCCATATACAAGAGAAAACGAAGATATCTGGTAGATCAGTACGTGCAAATAATTTCTTGTATATACTCCCTTACAATACATATATTCGTGAAGTTATGTGGTCTCTTAAATTTAGAAATAACAAACATGTAGCACATATACTCGGCTTATTACTTTATGAAACATTTCCAGAAGAACTCATCTTGTGGGAACAGTTTGAAAATTTTTCTGATCCACTACTCATTACGGTCCCATCATCAAAACAAACTGTCTACAGGCGTGGATACGACCAAAACGAACTAATTATCAAATCATTCCTCAAATATGGCGGTAACAAGTTCATCACCTATCAACCACGTGTTCTCAAAAAGATTAAACACATTCCTAAACAATCTCGCACCAAGTCGAAGCAAGAACGCCTCAAAAACCCGAAAGGAGCGTTTGCTGTCACAAACGCCCACCTCTCTCTTATCAGAGGTCGCAACATCATTCTCTTCGACGACATCCTCACCACCGGCGCCACTACAAAAGAAATTAAAAAACTCCTACGCAAAGCAGAAGCCTCTCAAATAAAAACTGTTGTAATTGCTCACTAAATAATACTCCGCTAGAATTTTTTCTACATAAAAAGCCCGAAAAATCGGGCTTTCAGATTATATATAAATGAAATTAATCATCCTTAATTGGATCAATGCATCCATCGCCGCCACCTATCCAGGTCTTGAGACCTATATGCGCACCAGTGATAAGTTCCAGTCCGGACGATATACCTGCTTGCTGACCTGGAGATATTCCTCCATTGACGCCGCTAAGGACAATTGATCCCCCAGTTGGGTTTCTTCGACTACTCATATGAGTTTCCTTTCCGAGCTCTTATGCTCTGGGTAAATAATAACACAAGAAATGCGCCAAAACAGGAATCTATCTTAAATTAGATAGAAGTAGTTTATAAATTTGAATGAGTTGAGCTGTCTCAGTATCAAAAAATAGAGTGGAGTACAGGGAAGCAAAAAACTCATCGACGATAACGTATGTTCTATACGGTGAGTTCGATGAGTTTTGTAGCTGACGCAGTAATTCGCCTATTCTTAGATACTCTGACCCATTGCTTCAACTTGTTTGGTAAGGGCATAGCTAAATCCAGCCTCATTATCATACCAAGCCAAAATCTTCACCAACTTCCCTACTACTCGAGTAAAGTTTAGGTCAACAATTGAAACATGTGTATCTCCCACAATATCCCCAGAAACTACTTGATCACTTTCAACTCGCAATAATCCTTTATATTGATCAGATTCAGCAGCCATCTTGAAGAATTTATTAACCTCTTCGACCGAAGTCTCCCTGCTTGCAATGAATGTAATGTCAACCAGCGCTCCAGTAACTACTGGTACTCGGATACTTATTCCATCAAATTTACCTTCTAATGCTGGGATTGCCTTAGCTGTTGCAACTGCTGCTCCTGTTGAAGTAGGAATGATGTTGATCGCCGCTGCTCGACCCCGCCGGTAATCAGTCTTTCCTGGTTTTACTGGAGTATCAACAATTGCTTGTGTCGCTGTATATCCGTGAATAGTATTCAAGATTGCAGATTCAACACCAATTGAGTCCATCATTACCTGCAATGGTGAGCCTGAAGCATTTGTTGTACAAGATGCGTTTGAAGTAATAGCACATGTTGGAATCACGTCATCGTTTACACCCATAAGTACTGTGTTACCAATCTTTCCATCACCAAATTCTGTATTTTGGTCATCTTTAGTTGGTCCTGAAATAACGACTCGTTTTGCACCAGCAGTAAGGTGCATGTTTGATTTCTCGTAACTAGTGAAAATACCAGTACACTCAGCTACCACGTCCACATCCAATTCTCCCCATGGCAATTCTTCTGGGTTTCTAATTGAATAGAATGGAATTTTTTTATCTCCCACGACCAAATATTGTTCTGTATCTGAAACTCTCTGTGTTGAAACCTCTAGGTTAAGCTCCTTTTGAGCTGAATCATACCTCAATAGATATGCCATATTATCTAAATCTCCTAAATCGTTGATTGCTACGATATCCAGGTTCTCATTCTTAAGAGCTAATTTAAAGAATAATCGTCCAATTCTCCCGAACCCATTAATTGCTACTTTTGTTGCCATAGTTACTTCCGTTATTATAATCCTTCCATTATATCAAATCCCAGAGGGTTACCTCTGGGATTTGTGCTTAATATGAACCAAGTACTAATACCTTTTTTGAAAAACTCTCAAGTTCGTCGAGTGCATTCCTCACCAAAGGATCATCTGGATGCCCTTCAAAATCAAGATAGAAAAACCAGTCTGAATCATCATTCCTTGCCGGTCGAGATTCAATTTTCTTAAGGTTAATTGCGTTGGTTGCGAATCCTCCGAGGCACTTGTATAACGCCGCTGGTAAATCTTTTGTTTCAAAAACTACTGTTGTAGTGACATCTCTTCTTCCTCGTTCTATCTCACCCATAAAATCAATCTCGTGTTCACGATCCTTTACCAACAAGAATGTTGTTTCGTTTTCTCCTGAGTCTTGAATCCACTCCTCGAGTACATCGAGCCCGTAGAGTTCTGCAGCACGCTTAGAACAAATAGCAGCTGAATGTTTCATCTTTTTGTCTTGTACATACCTGGCTGCTGCTGCAGTGTCAACATATGGAAGTGCGGTTATACCGCTCTGTTCCAGATATTTAGCACATTGACCCAATGCTTGTGGGTGTGAGTATGCTTTTGTTATATCTGACTTTTTGACACCTGGATTTACTGCAAGACAGTGATTGATTACATGTGTATACGAATCCAAGATTTCAAACTCATACTCTCTCATGAGATCAACTGACTCAACTACTGTTCCGTGATACGAGTTTTCAATCGGAACCCACCCCAATTTATTCTTTTTAATACCTGCAAATAATTCTCTAAAGTATCCCTCTTGTGCTTCTGGGACCACTGGAATCCTATGTTTAGCTGCATATAACAAGAGAGCCTCTTCTGAATGTGCCCCTGCTATTCCTTGGAAAGATACGTGGTTTTTTATCATTGTTTTGTATTGTATCAAATTCGTTCCCTATGCTACTATTTTAGTATTAACAAATTAACGTATATTGTAAGATGCAAAAAATTATTGGACTAATTGTAGCGGGAATCATTCTTATTGGTGGAGCGTATTTTATTTTTGATGGAATCAAAGATGTAAAAACTGCACCAGTAGTACTTGAATCAACAGTGACTGATGTCATGAACAAAGTTGAGGACGCCGCAATGATGAAAAAGGAAGCGGAAGGAGTAATGGAAAAAGTGGATGACGCTATGGAGAAGGTTGAGGACGTAATGGAAAAGACTGAAGAAAGTGTTGAAGACGTAATGGAGAAAACAGAAGACGCTATGGAGAAGCATGACGATGAAGTGATGATGAAAAAAGAAGACGGAGATGTAATGGTGAAAAACGTTTCTGAAGAGATCTCTCTTGCATCTGTTGATCCTCGAGGAGGTGATGCTCAAGCGGCACGAATTTATAAAGACGGTGTATTCACACACTATGTAACAGTAAATAACATTGATCCAGCAGAAGGAAAATTCTTCGAAGGATGGATTACTACCAACTCTGCGTTCATTTCAACAGGAAAAATGGAAAAGGACGATGCGGGAATGTGGCGACTTACGTACACATCTAATGATGATAAATTAATGTACAACCGAGTTGTTATTACTGAAGAAACATCAGCTGATGGACTAGATAACAAACCAGAAACTCATATCTTTGAAGGAGAATTCTAATCATTATTTATTAATGAATAATTAAAAACAAAAGGCGTACGCCTTTTGTTTTAATTAATACATCATAAAAAATCTTGACGTTATAAAATAAAATGTTAAAATTCCGGCTAGCAACAACTGCTCATTTAACAACTATGGAGAGAGAGTATGGCTTATTTCATGCTTACTATTACTGGAATTAATCACGAATACGCAGCAAAGGGCTACTATACACAACAAGCGTTTGCTAAACTTGCAGATCGTGAACATCCACTTCCTTCGTTCTTTAGTGCTCCTTTGGAGTACATAAAAGTTCTGCGGACACGTGCTCGTATTTCCGAGCATCTCAAAGTGCGCACAGCACAAAAAAAAGCTGATGAGGATGATGCGAAAGAATGGCTACATGGCGTCTCAAAACGTCAACCATCAACAGGTGTCCCCTCTTTTCTTGAAGAATCTGAAAAAACCTTTAAGCTTAGCTCAAAAGATATACCTGAAGAATCGGTTCTTATGCACAACTTGTCGATGGGTCCTAATACGAGTCGATTTGTCACATATGAAGATTTCATTACTTCCTTAGGTGGCTCTGCAGTTCCAAAGACTGCACTGATGGGTGTAAAAACCCAAAATGATCGTCGGACTATCTTTATGTCGACTGATTGTAGATTGCAGCAACGCGCTGCTTTGGCTCAAATAGCGAAACATGCATCTCTAGATGAATGTTTCTGGGTTCTTGATGTGGCACATGCTGCCGGGTTTGGTGATATCAAAACATATGTGGGAGCAAAACTCTTACGTTCTGGTGAATTATCTAACCCTCAAAGACAGCGTGTCCTTGGCTCATTCGGGTTTGCAGATTCAATTGCTTGTAAGCGTACGCTTAGAAAAGCTGATCGGCACGTCATGCTCAAGAAAAGTGGTGCAAAGATCGAGGCATATCATGAACAAAACCGCCTCGAGCAAAACAATACTGAACAGGTAACGGTTAAAGTCAGTAAATCAAAACCTCTTCTTAACCTCACAAACGATGACCAACAGACAGAGAAACCTCGAGTTGCTCTCTCTATTGTTCCTCGTACTAATTCGTTTGGTGAGACAAGTAAGACAGCTTAAGATAACGTGTTACTCTCTAAAACGGCGCCCTTCTCGGCGCCGTTTTTATTATCTTATTTTTTTCTACCTTTCTTCTTTTTCAGATAGGGAGCTAAATATGAACCAGTGATCGACTTGTCGTCTACGGCTACTTCTTCTGGTGTTCCTTTTGACATAATCTTCCCTCCTTCAATTCCTCCTGTTGGTCCAAAATCTAATAGGTAGTCAGCAATCTTAATGAGATCAAGATTGTGCTCAATTACAACCACGGTATTCCCTCGCTCAACTAAATGTAAAAGAATCTGGTTGAGTTTTTTAACATCGTCGTAATGTAGTCCTACTGTTGGTTCATCGAGCAGGTAAATAGATTTGTGTGTAAATGGCCTGTATAACTCTGAAGCAATTTTTACTCTCTGAGACTCTCCTCCAGACAACGTGTTTGCTGGCTGTCCTAATTTTAAATATCCAAGGCCTACATCTTCCAAAGACTTGAGCCTGTCATAAATAGCTGGAATATCAGCAAAGAATGTTGTAGCGCTCTCGATATCCATTTCAAGTACTTCGTTGATATTTTTACCCTTAAACGTAACTTGTAGAGTTTCTTTATTAAACCGTTTTCCAAAACATACATCACACCCAACATATACTGTTGGTAAGAAATGCATTTCAACAGCAACTTGCCCCTTACCTTGGCATGCTTCACATCGACCACCTTTGACGTTAAATGAAAATCGTCCTGGTTTGTATCCTCGTACTTTCGCTTCTGTGGTCTCAGCGAACATATCTCGAATATGCGTAAATGCACCGGTATAAGTAGCCGGGTTTGAACGAGGTGTTCTCCCAATAGGTGATTGATCAATAAGAATTGCCCTATCTAAATATTCTAGCCCCATTACTTTCGCAGCATTTTTAACTTCTCCTGATCTATGCTTCCTGTCAAACCGAGCCTGTAAGTTCGTATATAAAACCTCATGCATAAATGATGACTTACCAGAACCTGAGACTCCTGTAATACATACTAATTTCCCTAACGGAATATCAGCATTTAGATTAACAAGGTTGTTTACTGTCGCACCCCTAATCTTGATCCAACCCTTATCACGATTTCGTCTCGTTTCTGGTACGGGAATTCTAAGCTCTTCCCGCAAATACCCAAGAGTTCTGGAACCAGAATCATTTTTAGGTGCTGAGAGTAATTTCTCAAGATCATCTGCGACAATCACCTCTCCTCCATGCACTCCAGCTCCTGGTCCAATATCAACTAAATAATCAGCAGCATAAATCACATCTTCATCATGTTCCACAACTACTACGGTGTTTCCTCCATCTCGCAATTTAATAAGTGTTTCAATGAGCCTATCATTATCACGCTGATGAAGTCCAATAGTAGGTTCATCTAGAACATATAGCGCACCCACAAGCCCTGACCCTAGCTGAGAAGCTAACCGGATTCGCTGTGCCTCCCCTCCTGATAATGTATTAGCACGCCTATTGAGTGTTAAGTACTCGATACCTACGTTATTCATAAACTTAATTCTCTCAGTAATTTCTCGCAAGACCACCCCAGAGATCTCTTGTTCTTTTTTTGAAAGTGTAAGGTTTTCAAAAAATACTTCTGCGTCCTTAATAGACATTGCTGTGATATCAACAATATTCACTCCCGCTGGCTTATAGTGCTTCAGGTCTTTAATAGGACTTGATTCTGATTCGCCCGTTCCCACAAAAACTGATAATCCTTCTGGTGCAAGACGTGCACCATTACAAGTTAAACAAGGTTCTTTACCGTAAAAGAATCGTGACCCTAGACCATTACAGGTAGGACAAGCTCCCGCAGGAGAGTTGAACGAGAATAATCTCGGCTCCAATTCTGGAAACGAGAAACCATCAAAGGGACACGCAAACTTTGAAGAAAGCAGAAACTCTCTATCAAAATCTTCAGGAATTCCTTTTTCATCATCAAAAGCAAATACTCCCTGAATCAAACCCTCTGATTCATCAAGTGTTTTTTCAATTGCCTCAGAAAGACGCATTTTAAAATCCGCTCCTCCAGCCAAGACCTCTGAGAAGTAAATTTCATCTACTAATACCTCAATAGTGTGTTTTTTTGTCTTAGCAAGTGAAATCTTATCTCGCAGAGAATGTACTGTCCCGTCGACTCGAACGTGTGCGTATCCCTTACCAAGTAGATCATAGAGTAATTGATAATATTCTCCCTTTCTTTCTCGGACCACTGGAGCAAATAATTGAACTCGTGAATTCTCAATATCAATACCCATCACCTTCTTGCCTGTTCCAGCTTTTTCAAGTTCTTTTTTTGCAGCTTTTACTTTCTTCACAATGAAAGCAAAAATCTCATCAGTAGATAATTTTGAAATTTCACGCCCACACTCTAGACAATGAGGCTTACCAATTCTGGCAAACAATACACGCAGGTAATCATAAATTTCAGTAATGGTTGCCACTGTTGAACGTGGATTATTTGATCTAGATTTTTGATCAATTGAAATAGCTGGTGAAAGACCAATAATTTCATCAACATCTGGTTTTTGCATTTGGTTTAAAAATTGACGAGCATACGCTGAGAGTGATTCTACATACCGTCGTTGCCCCTCAGCAAAGATAGTATCAAAAGCCAGAGACGACTTCCCTGACCCAGAAAGCCCTGTGATAACAACCATCTTATTTCGTGGCATTGATACTGTGATGTTTTTTAGATTGTGAGTCCTAGCCCCTTTAACGATAATTTCGTCTGGTGCAACAAATGGTTCGTCTTTTTTGCTCGTCTTTGACATAGTCCGGACATTATATCACGCAACCTTTTTCTGAATCATGATTATTGACGCCTTCTTTTCCCCACAAAGAACCCGTGGTACAGTAACATCAGGCAACACAAGGAATCTAAACATGATAAGAGTCAGAGGAACCATACCTACACGAGCAGTGAACACAAAACCAATCACAAAGACATCTCTCACAGGCATCCCTCACCATTTCAGTCATGTACCCAAATGTACAAAATCCGGACATGAAGAAGAGCCGATCGATAGGCGTAGAAAATGCAGACTATGTCTGCAAGAGGAACGCAAAGCAGAACCAGACACCACTTGATGAGTGGTGTCTTTATTTATTACTGATTATCTTCTTCATGTTAATTTACAAAAAGATTTAAAGTTGTATTATTAATACTTAGAGCACCTCGCTTCCCCATCTCAATATACAAACAAAGGATTATCTGATGACAGCACCTACTCCCGAAGAATCCCTAAAAACATTTCAAAAAATCTACAAAGACAATTCTTGTTCCAAATGTAACAAACTTACATCTGAAGCAAAAAAGCCGTGGATAGCCACCGGACCAGAAGATGCACTCATAAATAAAAATTATAGTGAGGTAGATCTCGTTTGTGGTGATTGTGAATAGAACAAGCGGCCCTTCGGCCGCTTTATTCATTATATCTTTTTTACCTCATCAAACCCTTTTCTTATCTTTACACTAGTATCTTTTCTTCCGATGGTAGTCTTTACCCCTCTTTCAATATTAGTTACTAATTTTTGGGCTGACCTCTTAAATACTTGGGTACTCATTGTTTTAATATACCTCCGCTTATTTTGAGCAGACTTATTTGTTCTACCAGTAATTACTCTTGAGACTGCCCGCTCTAATTGCTGTTGTTTTGTCAGTGGTGCATCTAATTTAGAGAAGAGAGATATCTTTGCTTGATGTACATCTTTGTTGGAGATTTCAGTGTCTGAAATATATTCTAGTACTGAATGGTAATCATCGTACGTTCCAGCAATCCGTGGATCTCTCCAAGAGAGCAGGATTAGATCGTCATATGAAGATGGCATTAGCGCCCCTCCGTATGCTCCTCCCTTATCACGCAACTGTTTCCATAAATAGTTAGGATTTAACACAGCTCCTAATAATGATCGTGCGGCTTTCTCTTTTGGTGATTGATTCTTAGTCTGTATACCCAGTGAATTGTAATTACTCATTGATTCAGACAGAAACAACTCGTCTTTTTTAGAAAGTGCTCTCACCTTCTTTGCTGGGTATGTTTTCTTACTAATCTGTAACTCTTGCATCATGTGGACTAAGTCATTTTTATGAGTAAGCCCTGCTACGTACGCACCTTTGGTAACAAATAATTGATTATAAATTTTATTCATCTTCTTCAATTCTTTTTCAGGGTTCTTTTTAAATAGCACATACATGGCTCTGAGTGACTCTAAATATGAAATACCTCCTGCATATTCTTCATATGTTCCATGTGCATACAATTTAGCAAATGTATGCATCTGAAGAACGGTTCGAGCCTCAATATCCACCATTGCACTCTCCATACGTGCAATCTCTCTTGTAAACAGCTCTGTGACTTTATCTCTATCCAGTATAGATTCTTGAAGCATAGATCTTATTAATCGTAGTACATGTTCCCTTTTGTGCGGAAGAGATTTATAACTCATTTGTAGATGAACTCTTGGTTCAGATTTTTTGGTATCAAATCCATCAATCGAAAATCCAAATCCTAATGTGTCACTAGTTAATGTAGAGACAACATCTACTGCACTAAATTCTTTAGTCGCAGATTCTTTAAGTGTCCTCACCACCAACTCAACATACGGCATATCTTTGTATGAGATATGTGAAATATCAAAACGGATACTTATGTACTCAAGTGCTTGCTTTGGTGCTTTATTCCATAAGTACGTAACACCAACAGACCGTTGAATTTCTGGCTCCATTGCGTATACATCCTCATCTTCAATTTGTTTGAGAGGAAGTGTAGGAAAGAACTCATTAAACTCAGGAAGCGTTTTGTCATTCTGCCATGCTTTGAATTCTTGAGATTCTTTTCTTAGGGCTTTTTTCTTTGCAGGTGTAAGCTTCTTAGTTTCTTCCGCTAACAATGTATCCAGCGCGTCTTTTTGTAAATCTTTCTTTGTGGGAGTTAGTGTATACAAACAAGAATGTTGATTGTTAAGCAGCAATCTATTGATTAACTTTTCAAGGAACTTTGGTGTAAATGAAGATTTCTTGTTATAAAATAATTCTGTTTCTTGTAGGCGCTTGATAGGATCACCTCCATACAACCATGCCGTTTCAGCAGCACGATACATATGCAACCCCTTACCAGTACTATCCTCTATTGATTTCAATAGAAGCTCGTACTTAGTAAGTGTCTTTGATACTAGTTCTTCTGGAATACCTTCTGTGACTAACCTAGTTAATTCATCAATAATAATCTTTTTAAATTTTTTACCACTCCCCTTTTTTGCGTTCTTTGCAAAAACCATAGCAAATAAGTCTTGTATCTCATCTTCGTATAAATGGTCATAATCCTGTGCTATTCCAGAATCAATCAAAACCTTTTTAAGCGGAGCATGTGTGTCTCCCATAAGTAGTTCAAATAAAATCTCCGTTGCCAGTCTATTCAACTCACTTGTATTACTATCGAGCTTAAACCCAAAACTATATTGTTCATGTTCTGAGGCAGATGTGTACTTATCAGTCACGTCTTGTAACCTACGTGTACGTTGTTTTTTAATTACTAGCTTTGGTTGCTTAGTGTATTGTGAGAGATACTCATCATCAAGATATCGTAGGTATGTGGAAATAGTGATATCTCCATAGAAAAAGAAGTGTGCGTTTGATGGGTGGTAACATTTTTTATGATATGCAACTAACTTTTTATATGTAAGGGTTGGAATCTTTTCTGGTAGTCCACCTGAACAATACTGGTATGTATTATCTGGAAATAGAACATTCATGGCTTGCTCCTCGAGCTGACGATCTGGAGACGATAAGGCTCCTTTCATTTCATTAAAAACTACACCATTGAGTGATAATGTGTCTTTCTCATCTAACTCAAATCGCACACCTTCTTGTAAAAAGATATTTTTGTTGTTGTGGATTTGTGGTCTAAATGCAAGATCTGTATAAACATCAACCAGCTTTCTAAATTCCTGCTTATTGGTACTCCCTACTGGATATACTGTCTTGTCTGGAAATGTCATTGCATTAAGAAATGAGGTATGGGCACCTCGGTACATACCGATAAATGCATCTCGAACTGGATACTTTTCTGAACTCATCATAGTTGCGTGTTCAAAAATATGACTTTTCCCCGTATCATCATCAGCTGGCGTTCGGAACCCAGCAACATACAACCGTTCAGGGTCTTTGTTTTTTACATATAATAATTCTGCCCCCGTCTTATTGTGTCGAAAGAGAAATACTTCGGATCCTATAGATAAGACTTTCTCCTTTTTTAAGAGTTTAAATCCATGATACGTTTTTTTGGTCTCCATAATTATTCAAATATATTAGTGATGTCTAAAATTCTTCCCAATGATTCTACCTCATCTGCCTTTACAAGAGTAGGAATTCCAAAATAACAATCGCCTTTAATTGAAATTGCGGCTCCACCTGAGCTACCTTTACTAATCTTCGCAGAGGTAATGAAAAAGTTTCCATCGTAACCAGAAATAATCCCTTCAGTTCCGGTAATACTATTTGTTGATCCAATTTTTGGATACCCAAGAACAATCACCTCATCACCTACTTGGGGTGAGATTTCACATGTTTCATAGAGACCAGAGCTTCCTTGTGTCTGTAGTGGAACATCACTACTCGCAAGTGTAATAAATGCCGCATCGAACCCTTCAAAAAATGATGCCCTACTAATCTCTCCCTCATCATCAAAGTTAATAGTAACCTCCTCACCTGAGTTCCACGTAAGTACACATGAAGTCGGTACCGCATCGTTCTCTTCAAGCACATGAGAATTTGTCAAAATTGCGTGTTCATTTCCTGCACCTAAATTAACCGACGACTGGGGCCCTAAATACATTCCTGAGCCGAATGACCTCTCACCACTTGCATAATTACATTCCAATCTTACTGCAATATCATCCCACTTTTGGACAATATCAGTCTTTGAATTTGTTTCAAGTGTAAATAATTTATCTGTGAGCTCTTCTATGTTTTGTGCTAAATCTTTATTGGTACTTGTAAGAATCTGTTCTGAAATTTCCTTTTTCCTCTCAATATCCTGCAGTTGTGATTGAAACTGATTCTCTTGTCTTGTGACAAGCTGCTCTAGCTCTTTAGCTTCATTTTCAGCACCTAATTGATACTGTGTAAGTGCTATTTGTATATTTTGTAATTCTTGTACGTATGATTCTTTGACCTCCTCTAATTCTTGATTCTGTGCATCAACGAGCTTTTGTAGTGCTCTAGTCTCTTGTGCATATAGGTAATAACCACCACCAAGTGCTCCTAACACTAATATAAATAGAACTGCCCAAAGCATGTGAAGTTTCATAAGGTGAT
This sequence comes from Minisyncoccota bacterium, assembly GCA_938010795.1. GTDB lineage: Bacteria > Patescibacteriota > Minisyncoccia > Phycocordibacterales > JAHDEI01. The sequence continues at coordinate 15,420 of CALLVB010000079.1, read as the reverse complement.
TATAACAAAAGAGCGATTCTATGAGAGTCGCTCTTTTTCTGTTATGCCATTCGTTCTGCTACTTTCTCCCAGTTTACAATCTGCAAGAATGCTGCGATAAATTCAGGACGTCGGTTTTGATACTTAAGATAGTACGCATGTTCCCATACATCAATTACTAAAAGTGGTGTCAGGTTCCCATATTCAATGACTTCGTTTTCCATAAGAGGGTTCTCGTGATTCAGTGTGCTCATTACCATAAGTGATCCGTCTTGTTTCTTACATAACCATGCCCATCCTGATCCAAATACTGTTGAAGCATGTTTAGTAAATTCTGCTACAAATTCATCATATCCTCCAAACGATGCTGTGAGCGCATTCATAACCATCTCTGATGGCTCTTGTCCTATAGGAGCAAGTGACTCCCAGAAAAATGAGTGATTCCAAAATTGACCAGCGTTTGTCTGAATTGCTCGTGGCATATTAGAAATTTGAGGAAACACTTCTTGCTCCAAGTTTACTTCTGATAATCCTTCTGCTTCCAGCGCAGCGTTAAGTTTTGTTGTGTATCCCGCATGGTGTTTGCCGTGATGGATCTCAACTGTCTCTTTATCCATAAATGGTTCAAGTGCATCTGTCGCAAATGATAGTTCCGGTAATGTAAATGTCATAAAAATTAGTTATTCGTTAATGCATAAATTCTATCACAATATTTTTTGCATAAAAAAATCGCCAAGAGACGATTCTCTTAGCGATACATATCACTATGATTGTTGTGTAACCAAGGCGATTCGATGTTGCTTTGCTTGTTCTTGTTTCTTTATTTTTTTTCTATCTGAAACAAGTGATCCTAAGCACATAGCAAGAACCATTCCGTACACCCCTACTAATGGGGCGGTGACACTTATTGCAATAATGCTTGGAAAAATCTGACTGAGACCTAACCAAATCAGAAAACCAATTGCTGAGACTGTTATGCCCCATATTATTCTTACTAATGTGACACTCATATCTGCACATCCTCTTCTCTATAAAGGCTTACAGCCAAACTGGAAGGATTCCAGTCCTAACTCTAATAATACGTAATTATTAATATATGTCAATCTTTATAAAATAACAGAAAACACCCTATTCGGGTGTTTCTTTTGTTACTTGGTGATCTTTATTAAAATAAAAAAAGTCAAAAAATGTAATTAATCCTGCGATTACAATTAATGATACCCACCAATATCTTAGACAAAGATCTTGTATAACTTCCACGACATTCTCCCTGTTCTCCGTGTTACCAAACAAGATAGTACCATTTGTATTTCTTGCATCAACTGGTTTTACACAACCACGGCTTCGAACTCTCCGCGCAGGAATGTTTTTCGGTAATTTTTTTCCATACGCTCTGTACCAATCCTGATTGCCTGTTTTGATAGTGAGTGGAAATGAGATCTGATAAATCCTTCTGTTACGTCAGCATCTTGTTTGTATGCCTCTTTAAGTACCCAGCCGAGTGAACTTTGCACAAGCTCTTCTGGACAATCGATTAATCTCTCAGCAACAGAAAATGCATACCCTAAGTCTCCTGCAAGTACCAATGGGTGAGCAGACATTACAGCTGTTCTCTTATCCCATAAAGACGAAGAAGATATGAGTTCGTCTGATACAGACTTACATGAGGCGTTATTAGCTACGTGTGTGCCAATAATATTTCTGGCTGCTAGGTCAACCATATCCCAATTATCAACTAGAGTTCTATTTTCGAGATAAAAATCATAAATTTCTTGCTTTCCTTCTTGGGTTGATTGTTTATATGAATTAATTAAGAGCCAAATAGAAACGATTCTCTCATCGTGCACATTCGATGTTACCAACTTTTCAATATCACCAAGCGTTACTGTTTCTGCATATTTTTCTGAAATTTGAACAATATCTACAATGTTAACACCGAGATATGTCCTCCCCTTTCTGCTATGTGCACCTTCCTCTTTCGCTGCAAAGAATTCTCGCTGCTTAACTGCTCGTGTCTGATCTTGATGTGCTTGTAGTTCATCTCGGATCTTGAATAAAACTCCTGCTGTGTTTTCTAGGACTGGGCTTACTTCTTCTTGGAGCTCTACATCTTCTGTTGTGACAAATACAGGCTTTGATGTCTCTTCTTGAAAAGATGTACTTGTTGGAGTAATTCTCTGTGTAGTAAAAGACCGTTTTGGAGTCTTTTTATAAGAACGATAATTAAACAGTGTAGTAAAAGAAACCCCTAACCCCACAAGTAAGAAGAATTTTACAAGAGAGCTTGCTGTAGTAACCGAACCATATATGAGGTCTGACAATAAAGAGATCAAGAAAAGTGCAACCAACGATACAAAGATGGTTCCTTTAATTCCTGTTTGTGTTTTAAATACCTCTAGTTTATGTGCTAATAATTCTGTCATATTACTACTATTGTTACTACTACATTAGTCAGAGCATTATACATAACTCTCCTCTCTACTCTATATAATTGATGTGGAAAATTATTTCTTTTTCCAGAATTTCCAAGTAAGTGGCTCACCAAATCGTACAATTATTCCAAACAGCAAAAACGTAAATGCAAATAATCCGATAAAAAATATGGTTACCTCCTGGAGACTCTCTTCTTCTGTCAGTACAGAAAGCGACCACGTAAAAACACCTAGTACGTACAGTGCCGTTACCAGCCAACCTTCCCATGTTGCGGGTACCCACCCTATGCCAACTTTTTTATTTACAAACCAATAACGTTTTTCTGCTTTCTGCCCGTCCATAACTATCTCATTATATCTTCAACCACCTCTTTGATTCCATTAAAATCTAGTCCGTGTTTAGCAAGTAGTTCATCTGCTGTTCCTGACTCTCCAAATACATCGTCTACTCCACACATTCGCATTGGCACTGGGTGATTTTCAACAAGCACTTCAGCCACGGCAGATCCCAGACCTCCTGCTCTCTGGTGTTCTTCAACTGTCACAATACGTTCCGTCTCTTTTGCAAGTGCAATCACCGCCTCCTTATCCATTGGCTTAATAGTGTGCATATTCAAAACTTTTACTCCAATTCCCTTTTCTTCAAAATAGTGAGCTACATCAAGTACTGTTGCGGTCACAGATCCACAAGAAATAATTCCTACACGTGCAGACATGGTTTCTGGTTCCCACAAAACTTGTGCTCTACCAATTTCAAATGGAGTTTTTGGTGTAGTAATTACTCGTGTTTTTTGTTTTTCTAAGCGGATATATGTTGGTGCGTCTGTTTGAGCAATTGCCTGAGTAGCCAGGTCAGCTTGATGTGCATCAACTGGCACAATCACCTCCATGCGTGGAATAACACGTGTAATAGCTATGTCCTCAATTGCTTGGTGAGTACCTCCATCTTGCGCAACCGAAACACCTGCATGTCCTCCGACTATCTTTACTGGTACGTTGTTGTACGCAACAGTTGTTCTAATTTGCTCCCAATTTCTTCCTGGATTAAACATCGCGTATGAAGCTGCGAAAGGTATCTTACCCATTGCTGCCATTCCAGAGGCAACTGATGCTAAGTTTTGTTCTGCTACACCAACTTCAATAAATCTTTCTGGGTACGCCTCTTTGAAAAAGTGCATCCTCACTGATTCTGTTAAGTCGCAACACAGGGCAACGATTTGTTTATTTTTTTTTCCTGCTTTGACCAAACCTTCTCCGAATCCATTTCGTGTTGGTTTTTTTTCACAATCTTCTGAAAATAGCTTTTCATTTAGTTTTAGTTTTGGATTTAACATATGTAATTTATTCTTATCAATTTTATCACAGAGCCGGATCCTGAATTGGTATACTATACACATGAATACAAAAAAAATTATCAGTTACTTTGTCAGTGGATTACTTTTCTTGATTCCTGTTTTTATTGTTATCCAGTTAATCAAAGGTATCTCATGGTTTGTAACAAACTTTATTGAACTCCCCTTACTTATAGCGTTTCCTATTGCCTGCGTACTTATCTTTATTCTTGGATATGGAGTACGAAAATTCTTACGTAAACGACTCAAAAAACGCCTCCACACATATGCTGAAAAGAAGACATTCCTTGGGTATATAGCAAAACTCATCACAAGTTTTGATGTGCTCTCTGACCAGGTACACAAAGCGTTCCATAATCCTGTTTTATATAAGGTTGATGATGGAATTTATAAACTTGGCTTTATTACAGATGAAGGAACCGAGATCTTGAACGGAGAAGAAGACCCTGGTCATCATGAGACTGAGGCGAGCCCTATTGAGGGATCTATTTGGGTGTATGCACCCTATCCCATTAACTTTAGTGGTGAGTTAGTGCTTGTGGAAATGAGAAAAATTAAGAAATTAAAAAAAGAAGACACTGAATCTATTCCTCTTTTTGTACTCTCAGCTGGGATTCTAAGAAAATAACTTGACTGATAAACTGTATATCGGTATTATAAAAGCCCAATCAACCAATGGAGTGCCTTATGGGAAAAGCAAAAGATGTTAGCCCTGCTACAAATAAAGAATTAACGGGTGATAAACCTGCTCTGCATGCGCCCTCAGGAGTATCGATGGAAGGAGTGAAAATACCTGAACCTGAAGATACGATCCTTGGACCGTGCAATGAATTACAGCAATAACTAGGAATAGATATTCTATTCCTTACAGATGGACCGATTGAGGTCCGTCTTTTTTATGCTTATTTTTTAAGTGCATCAAGTGCGACTTGTAGTTCGTCATCCTTGGGTGGTTTTCCGTGCCAGTGGAAATCTCGTTCCCATGCTGGTACTCCTTTTGATGAAATGGTTCTAGCGATAATCATCGTTGGTTTTTCAAACACTGCCTTACCTTGATCGATAGCATCTGCGATCTCTTCGATATTATGTCCATCAATTGAGATTACGTGAAATCCAAAAGCCTCCCATTTATCCGCGTATGGCTCTAGTGGCATAATGTCTTCTGTAAATCCATCAATTTGAATGTTGTTTCTGTCTACTACACAAATAAGATTTCCGAGTTGTTCTTTACCCGCCATCATTGCAGCTTCCCAAATTTGTCCTTCATTAGTCTCTCCATCTCCCATGAGACAGTAAAAAAACTTTCCAGATGTCTTACCATTATCGATCCTGTCTGCCAGTGCCATTCCGACAGCCTGTGAAAGTCCTGATCCCAGCGGTCCTGATGATGTCTCAATTCCTGGAAGATACTCCCTATGTGGATGACCCTGAAGTGACGATCCAAATACCCTAAGGGTGTCTAGTTGTGACGCAGCAAAGTATCCTGCGTGCGCCATTGTGACATACAGTACTGGACAAATGTGTCCATTAGAAAGCACGAGACGGTCTCTTCCCTCCCAATCTGGTTTCTTGGGATTATGTCGCATAGAATAAAAGTAGAGTGTAGTGAATACGTCAGCCATATCTAGGGGTCCTGCTGTATGCCCTGTTCCTGCCTTAGCAAGAGACTTTACAATATCAATCCTAATATCATTAGCTTTCTTCTCGAGTTCTGTAACTTGTTCTGGGGTAATACTCATATACTACGTAGTATAAAGCATGGACGACGTAGATTAAAGTTGTTTTGTATATATCTATGTTCACATAGACACGCTTAAAATTTAAAAAATAAATACTGAGCCACATAACTAAAAAGATCCGCCAGTTATGGCGAATCTTTCATCTTATTGATCGAATTCGAGTAGTTTTTAAACCATCTTGACCAAGGCGGTCCATCCTGTCTGTCCATGAATCTAATTCGGTCTCAGTCATACCATAACGCTCAAGCACCAACTCACGAGAAAAGATACCTATAGCGACTCCCTTAATGACTATGAACTTACGGTTCTCTGTCCAACGACAATCAACAGCAGGCAGATCATTCTCAGACACGATGACATTACCATGCAGGTCATAAAAAAATGCACGTTCCATAATAAAATCTCCAAATGTACTGTTTATACTATACAATAATTATATAGATAAGTAAAAGCCCCTACAAAAGGGGCTCCTACAAATCAATTTTAATCTTTTATGCAGCAGACTTAATGCTCTTACTAGTGAGCATATATCCTCTACCCCATACAGTCTCTATAGCTGCACCTGCTGGACCGAGTTTCTTTCTCAGTTTACACACGAAAACATCTAGGATCTTAATCTCTGGTTCTTCATCCAAAGCATCATACATGCCGTTGAGAAACTGTTCTTTAGTAACAACAGTTCCTGAACGCTCAGCAAGCATGCGCAGCATGGCAAACTCTTTGTTTGTCATAGCGACTGGCGCATCATTGACCGTGACGCGATTAATCCCAAGATGAATCTTGAGAATAGAATCTTGACCATTTGTATGCACCACGTGTTTTAACACGTCAAGCATACGTCCGGTTGAACGCCGAGAAACAGCAGAAATTGTTGCTGATAATTCACGAGGATTTAAGGGGGCACGAAGAAAATCGTCTCCCCCGTTCTCAAGAAATAGAGCGCGACTTTCTGACCATGCAGAGAGGTAATCCGGGTTCTTGGTATAACCAACAACTTTTACACTAACCCCTTCAGAACGAAGGAATCTCGGTGCATAGATACCTATACGTTGATCATCAATATCCAACAGAACCACATCGGGACCTGTTGTTGCCTTAACCCATTCGGAAACATCATCAAGTGATTCAATTTCTTCGATGAGCATTAATTGCATTCCAAAAGATTCAAGAAATGCTTTGGTGGTCTTATCCAGACCGTGGTGTAAGACGAGCATACGTCCTCCAATCTAATTAGATACAATCGACAGATTCGGTCTGTCTCCGGCAGTCTCTCGAGGAGTCTCGATTTTATCTTTGATTTTTTGAAGGTGTTCAATCATTGAGCCATAACGTTTTGCCATTTTGGCTCGATCACCCACTTCATCATCTCGATCAAAGAAAATATCATCGATATACATCTCATCAACGCGTCTCAGCGTTTTTTCAATGCGTCCTGGCAAACCAGCAATCACACGATAATCATCACGAGTATTCCGTTGCTTAATCCCCTTAAGGACATAGCCACGACTGCTCGATTTGAAGACGGCAAGATTACGTGTTTCCATCATACCAAGCCCTCTTTCGAGAGACTCTTTTGCTAAATCTATCTGCAATACCTTATTGGGCACGCGCGCGATTTCAATAGCCTGAGAAACATTTAAACGATTTTCTTTTGAACGGTCAGGGCTCATCATATCTTTAACTTCCTCAGGGAGGGCTTCAAGAGAGATGTAGTTCTTAACGTAGGTTACAGATTTACCTGTCATGTCGGCAAGTTGCTCGAGAGTCTTAGTCTTCTTGAGACGGGCCAAAGCGGCACCAGTATCAAGAGGAGGCATATCTTCTCTGTGCAAATTTGCAATCGTTGATTTCCTGAAGTGGTCTTCAAGATCCTTGACGACGTCAACAAATGCCAATATTATTGGATCTGTATTTGTATCTTCAGCAATGAGCTGAAAAGCCCTCATCCGTCTTTCACCATCAATGAGCACAAAAGTGCCCGGTTCTGTTTTAGACATAACAACACTCACTGGTGTCTCTTGTCCTTCTTCTTTAATTGATGCAGCGAGAGAAGCAATGCTTGTCGCGCTAAAGTGTCGACGAGGTTGTCCTTCAAACTTACGTAAGTTAGACAATTTAATGGGGAGCGGTGTCCCTGTTGCGTTGCTGGGCATGATATTCACTCCTTGTTTAAAATTTGATTTGTTAATGTACAGCAAAGATAACAATACATTCTATGAGAGTAATTGTCAATCGTTTTTTTAATAGATTGCTTGTCAAAGTTATATATGTGTGCGATAGTTATCTCTGATTACAATCACTAAGGAGGAAGCTAATCGTGGAACAAGGCACTATAATAATCTGTGTAATTGGAGGTTTGATTGTATTGAGTGGTATTCATCACCTGATACATGAATGGATTAAAATTCAACCTGAAATACAAAGAGCAAAACGAGCACCAGTAATCCCAACAAAAAAAGATGAGGAATAGTCTCATATAGTTCTCAACCAACTGGCGCATCTCGAATGTGCCAGTTTTTTATTACCAAGACCTGACTTATGTGTCATGACGTTCCTACGAGTATGTCTATAAATTTGTATATTAAATTTCTGTAAATTCTTTGTAGGTTTTTTTAATATCTACAGTCTTAAATAAACCAGAATTAGGACAGATTCTAGTAGCGCCTGCGTTCTTAAGTTTTTCGGCATTTGCAACTTTAACTCCTCCGTCAATAGAGATTGGTATGTTTGGATATCGTTTTCTAAATGTTTTTATCTTGGTGTATGTCTTTTTTGAAAATTCCTGTCCTGAGTACCCAACGTTTTCGATCCCCATTATTTGAATGAATGAAAATGGATAGTTATCTAACAAATCATACAGATCTTGATTTGTATGTGATAGGTGAATTCCCAGACCTACCTCCATCTCAATCTTCCCTCTGCGAGTAAGCCGGGTGAATACAGACCCCCAATTATCAGTTGTTCCAAAGTGAATAATAATTCTCTCTGGATGAATGGCTTTGATGTGTGAGAGAAATCGTTTTCGTCGCCCAGCTTTCTGTAGATCCACCATAAGGTCTAACTCCAGCTCTCTACCTTTGGTCATTCTATTTATAGACTTAAGTGAGCGTAATGTACCAGATGAACCGTACGTTTTTGATGGAACAAACACTCCATCACAAATGTCTATCTGCACTTCTTTAATTTGCGTAGGTACTCTGGAAATCTTGTCTTCAATGGCAGTACGCGTTTGCTCTAAAACAGATGGGTATATTCTCATAAAAAAAGTATAACAAAAAAACGACCTTCTGGTCGTAACTTTTGTTTATATACATTAACTAGATACCAAATACTTTAAATACAAATTCTTCGAATCCTGTGTAGATAAGATCGAATAGACCGTCGTCAACTAATTCTTGAGTAGTCGTTGCTGGATGTGCATTTACTGGAACTGTTGTTGAAAGTTTAAGGCTAAGCCCTCCTGGAACAATTTCAATAGTCTCGGTAATCTCTGTAGTAGTTGATACCGGATCTGTCAGGGTAGTTGTTGCAACTGGAGCCGCCTCAACCTTAACTGTTGGTTCTTTATTTACCAGATTTTCATCTAGTGAAATAACCTGCCCAAAGACTGGTGTAGCAATAAAAAATAGTGATAGGAAAATTACTTTTTTCATATGTCGTAATTATATAGTCTTTTTTAAAAAAGCCAAGAGAATAATCCACGTACTTGTGCAGTCCACCAGTCGAAAAAACTAAGGATTTTTGAACGATTTTCTGCCTTTGATGGCTCCTCTTTGGTTGGTGGCGGACTTGTTGGTTCCACAAAACCAACAAGTGGTCCTTCGGTTGGACTCGTAAATGAATTGGTTGTCTCTTGAATCTCTTCTACCTGCTCTTTAATGGTAGGTTTAGGCTCTACTTCACACCCTCCTAGATGTACTAGTGTTGCACCGTCAGCATCCATAACACAAGTATTTGAGTAGGTCTGCCGAATTGGTGGGCACGGAGCTTGGACGCATTGTACTTCAATCTCTCCACAAACAGGTTTATATTCTTTGGTGCATCCTACCGGTTTTACAACTGGTTCAACAGTGGTACTAAAAAGAGAATCGGCTTTCTCCTTTGCTTCTTCAACTGAATTAAAAAAGTATTGCGGGTTTGATTCATCAATCATAAATGGATCATTTGTAAAAAACACACCCACTGTCCCTACCTCAAAAAATGACCCACATGAGTGACCAGGAGAAGTGACTGTATGTCGACGATGGTCAAACCTATCGATAAACTCGTAAATAGTACCTTTATGAAAATTATCTACTTCAAAAATATATTCTGTGCCAGAAAAATCTTCTAGTTCTCTTTTTTCAAGCACCTTCCCTACAAATACATACTGGTATTTTGAGACGTTATCTTCTGCTGATTGCATTCTATCTGCATCTGGGGTAAACGAACACGCTGCTGCAAAACTAGCTGAAAATAAAAATATAATGGGTAACAACAGGTACTTCATACTTATTTAAACTTAAGTTTAATGATCTTGCGACCTAGTTTAAGAATTACCGTATCTCCTTTTTGTGGCTTACCCCCAGACATTTTGAACGTAATACTTTTGATCTTGTTCCCGTCAAGCACTACTGCTCCCTCTTGAATCTTTCGTTTTGCTTCGTTGTTTGATTTTGCAAGACCTGTTTGTTTAAGCACCTCAATAATCCCGAGCTCTTCGTTAATTACCACCTCTGGTATGTCTTCTGGAATCTCTTGTTTAGAGAACTGTGTAATAAATGCCTGTTTAGCTTTGTCTGCTTCATCTTTACTGTGGTAGAACTCTGTTACATTCATTGCAAGATCCATCTTGATATCACGTGGATTCTCTCCTGATGCGAGCCTCTGCTCAACATCTCTCAAGTTCACGTCTGTGAGCAGTTCAAACCCTGACATAATCATGCCGTCTGGCCATGACATAATTTTCCCAAACTTATCTTGTGCTGAATCAAGAAATGACAACATATTATTAGTAGTCTTCCCCATTTTTGCTCCAGAAGTATCTGTGAGTAGCTTTACTGGCAAGACGAATTTCTCTTTATTTGACATATCCTTCATGAGTGTCCGACCCACAAGCATGTTAAATGTTTGATCATTTCCTCCAATCTCCCCATCCACATCCATAGCTACCGCATCATACCCTTGCATGAGTGGATACATGAATTCATGTAAGTAAATAGGTTTGTTCTCAGATAGCCGCTTTCTAAACATATCTCTCTCCAGCATTTGTTGCACTGTCATCTTTGACGCAAGATTCAGTACGTCTGCAAATTTCATAGGATTACTCCACTCAGAGTTGTATCGAAGTTCTGCTGGGTTAGACCCTCCGAAATCTAAAAATAGCGATGCTTGTTCTTTATACAGCTTTGCATTTTCAAGAACCTCAGCATGTGTGAGTTGTTTACGAACACTAGTCTTATCTGGATCACCAATTTGTGCAGTAAAGTCACCAATTAATAAAATAGCTTTATGTCCAAGTTTTTGAAATTCTGCCATCTTTTTCAGAGCAATCGAATGACCTAAGTGAAGTGTTGGTCCGGTAGGATCAATCCCTAGATACATCGAAAGTTTTTCTCCTGAGGCAAGTCTCTTTTCTAAAAATTCATCATTCGGGTAAATTTTCTCAATACCACGATTCATAAAATTTTGGATCTTCTCAGGTTCTGTAATAACAGTTGTTCCACTGTTAGGTTTCTTTTTTGTAAACATATTCAACATGATTCGTATTATAACCTAAAATGTTACAATCGATTTCATGAATATAAACACTAAGATGAACCAGAAAGACCTAGTGATGATTGTATTTACCCTCATTGTCTTAGGATTTCTCTTTTTAGTGTATTACATACAAAATAGAACTCCTCATATTCTTAATTATCCTAATGACCGAACTGAGATTATTGTCTTCGGTGATAGTCTTGCTGCCGGAGTTGGTAGCACAGACGGTGAAGGGTTTGTTGATAATCTAGAATTCATACTTAATCGAAATATCACCACACTTGGTGTTTCAGGAAATACCACAAGGGCAGGCTTGGCACGTATCGATGAAGTCTTAGAACGCGAGGCTCAAATAGTGCTCATTGTGTTAGGTGGGAATGACTTTATACAGCGAGTACCAAAAGAAGATGTGCGAAGGAATATGGATAAAATCATTTCAAAAATTCAAAACGATGGTGCGATGGTAATGATTCTTGGAACTCCTGGATATGGCGATCTATACAAAGAGCTTGCAACAACTCATAACGCAACATATGTCTCAAATATTTTAAAGGGCTTGATTGGTCGTGATGCATATATGTCAGATGCTATTCACCCAAACGATATTGGTTATAGCAAGATAGCTGATCGGATCGCTCCAAAGATCAAGAAGTTTATTGAATAAAAAAGGCCCTCCCAAAGGAACGCCTCTTTTTGCCTGTTCGCCAAAAGCGAATAGTGGTTAACCCGTTGCTTCTAGACAAGGAGTTGTTTTTTGCATCTCTTGAGCAAAGATGTCTTCGATCTGAAGATCGCTCAGATCGTCTGATGAAGACAAACCGAGTTCAAATGCTTTTTGTTCAAGAGGATCGTGCGAATAGAGCTGGTCAAAAGATTTCAAGACCTCACTTGCGTTACGAAGATGTTCTTCGTCAGCTTCTCTCCTCCTTAAAACCAGCAATTGAGTATCGAATCTCACAGACAGAGCTTCTAATGTTGTTCTTTTTTTGCCCAGGTCCTCCACGATCATGGCGACCTTGCGTGCTTTTTTTTCCTGTCTATCTCTCTCTTGAGCCCTACGCTCATACATTGGTAGACCAATCAAGACATGTGTTAAGAAAAATAAAGAAAGATACCCACTTGCCAATACAAAAATGGTTGTAAGATCTTGTGCATATACATCGAGAAAATTAGACACGTGTGCCATCACCAGGATAAACCCGTCAACAACAAATACGTCGATTTCAAACCAGATTGCTCCAATGTCGAGATCAACAAAAAGACCAAACATCGTGAAACTCCCTATAAAGAACAGTAATATTTTAAGTAGTGTAATCATATGTCAGCTCCTCTCTGATTTACGTACTTTAAAATGTATTCTACTGATAAAACTAATTACTGTCAAATATATAAAAATCTACTGTTGGGATCTTTTTGTTCTTGATATTGACCCCTTCTTGAGTTAAGAGTTGTATCTTTTTTTTCTGTCCACCTGCATACTCCCCCACCAATCCATCCGATCTCACTACTCGATGGCATGGTACCACTATGAGATCTGGATTCTTTCCTACTGCTGATGCTACAGCCCGTACCGCCTTTGGTTTATCAACTGCCTCTGCAAGTAAGGCATACGTTGTTACTCTCCCTTGTGGAATCTCTTTGAGCTTGTCCCATACCTGCTGTTGTAAAACTGTTGCCATTATTTTCGCTTAATAGTTGTTTTTTTTGAGATAGCACTAATAGAAGTTGATACAAAGTAAAGTGCCCACAAAACTGGCGCTATCAAAATACCAATAATAAGTCCTGCGAGCCAACCTGGTAATAACGTGATGAGAGCCCATCCAATAAGTGACACAAGTGCAACCACTCCGAGTGTAATTCCTACTGTCCAAATGATAATTACTAGTAAAAATTGTTTTCTCACTCCATCTACTCGTTCAAATGCCTGATCTACCGCAAAACCTTGCGCAAAATCGAACGCTTTTCGTCTCTTACTTTTTTTGTTCTTGATTATTTCAGCTTCCTCAAATTCTTTGTTGTGTGTCTCTTGATTCATATCTAGATTATACCACTCGTTCGTGCGTGATATAATTCCAAAATCATGAGTAACAAAAAACTATCAACAAAACCTTACAAAGGTGTACGTGACTTTTATCCAGAAGACTGGATGTTTCAAAAGTGGATGTTCTGGAAAATGTCAGAAGTGTGTGAACGTTTTGGGTATCAAAACTATAACGCGTCTCCCCTAGAACCATCAGAGCTTTATGAAGCAAAATCTGGATCAGAAATGATTAATAATGAAACATACAATCTGATTGATCGTGGAGACCGACGGGTAACTGTGCGTCCCGAGATGACACCTACTGTTGCACGTATGGTTGCAAATCGAGCACGTGAATTACCTAAACCTATCCGGTGGTATTCTATCCCTAATTTATTTAGATACGAACGCCCACAAAAAGGAAGACTGCGTGAACATTATCAACTCAACGTTGACATCTTTGGGTCAGATTCAATTCAAGCTGATATTGAAGTTATTCAAATCGGTGCTGAGTTAATGAAATCTCTTGGTGCACAAGAAAAAGATTTTGAAATTCTTGTAAATAATAGAAAAATCATTACTACCTTAATCCAACAATATACCGATAGTACTGAGGATCTGTACAAAATCTCAAAGTTAATTGACAAGAAAAAAAAGCTCACAACAGAAGAGTTCAATTCATCTATTTCTGAGATCCTTTCAGAAAGATCAGAAGAATTTATAAATACACTAGAGACTACAAACTTGGAAAACGCACAGGAATTTGCAGACAAAGAAGACATAGATAACACTCTCAGTATTATCACTAAACTGTCAGCCCTTGGTCACACTAATGTTCGATTTGATCTAACTCTGATGCGTGGGTTTGATTACTACACAGACATCGTATTCGAATTTTTTGATACGCACCCTGACAATAACCGATCACTCTTTGGTGGTGGTAGATATAATGATCTATTAGATATCTTTGATATGGAAAAAATTCCTGCGGTTGGATTTGGTATGGGAGATGTGACTGCCAAGGACTTTTTAGAGACACATGGTTTGATGCCTCAGTTAACTTCACACACCAAAGTATATATAGGCGCATTAGATACATCATCACTTGCTGCTGCCGAGACACTTGCAAACAACTTGCGAGAGGAGTCGATCAATACAGAGCTTGATTTCTCATGTAGAAAATATGACAAGTTGATTCAATCAGCTGATAAAAAAATGGTGCCTTGGTTTATTGCTGTAGGTGAAGATGAGGTTGCGTCGAATACGTACTCTATTAAAAATACGATTACTGGTGAACAAAAAAATTCACTATCTATTGAAGATATTATTTCTCTAGTTTCGAACTAATTATTTCCTTGATATAATCCTCGTTACTATGAAAAAAGTAATTTTTGATATTGAAACAAAAAATACCTTTGAAGACGCGCAATCAAATAATCCGGCAGATCTAGATGTGTCTGTGGTTTGTTTATGGGACTCAGAGTCAGACCAGTATTTATCATTTTTGGAGGATCAATTTAATGACATGTGGCCGTACTTTGAGAATGCAGATCTTATCGTTACCTATAACGGGAAGCACTTTGACCTCCCGTGCTTGCAACCTCACGCTCCCCTGGACCTTTCTGCTATCAAACACGTTGATCTTTTTGAAAAGATGAACCAGGTGACTGGAAAGAAGTTACCGCTCAACGGTATTGCTCAGTCAACACTAGGAATTGCTAAATCAGGTCATGGTCTTGATGCTATTGCTTGGTGGAACTCTGGTGAGATTCAAAAAATTATTGATTACTGTATACAAGACGTAAAAGTCACTGAAGCGGTATATAATCACGCTCTACGAAATGGAGAGTTGAAATATGAAGACAGGAATACTAAAAAAGAAGTTGTTGTGAAACTAGATACGTCAGATTGGGAAACACTCGATACCCCACCGGCCCAAGGAGGATTATTCTAAATAATATTACACAAAGAAAAACCGCGTGAGCGGTTTTTCTTTGTCTTGTCCTCCCGCCAGGGATCGAACCTGGGACCGTCAGCTTAAGAGGCTGCTGCTCTACCATCTGAGCTACAAGAGGATGTCCGATATTATACACAAAATTAATACGGAGTGAAATTTTTATATAATGAGGAGATTCATGTATAATATCGAGTGCTTAATA